>NZ_CP022314.1:988459-1121814 GCF_003352915.1 Arthrobacter sp. PM3
GTGTCCTGGCGTGTTCTGCTCGAGGACGCCGGCGCGGTCCAATCGATGTCCCGCAAAGGCAACTGCTACGACAACGCGGTCATGGAGAACTTCTTCGGCCACCTCAAGGAAGAACTCTTCCACCATGCCCGGTTCCCCAGCACCGACGCCCTGGCAGCGGCCCTGAACGAGTACATCCGCTGGTACAACACCGAAAGAATCTCAACAAAACTCAAAGGCCTGAGCCCGGTCCAATACCGCGCCCAGACCCTCGCAGCTTAGGCTGTAACCAACCAGTCCAACAATCGGGGACCAGTTCAATCTGGCCGTTGGACATAGTGGCATTATGTCCAGTCCTTCCTGCCGAAACTGGGCATGTCCCGTGGAGAAGCGGGTGAAGGAAGCCGGACTGAACGACAGAAGGCCGGTCATGTTCCCGAACTGCTGCCCGGGAGGCAGAACAGATTTTCCCAGTGCAACTTTCGGGGTGCAGTCCCTAGGCAGTGGTCCGGCTCGGCACTCCGCTCAGGTGCCCTGGCTGCCGGCGGCGGGGGCGGCGTCGACCGCTCCCCCGTAGCGGCGGTCCCGCTGCGCGTAGATCTCGACGGCGTCCCACAGCGTCCGCCGGTCCACGTCCGGCCAGAGGGTATCGAGGAACACGAACTCGGCGTAGGCCGACTGCCACAGCATGAAGTTGGAGAGCCGTTGTTCTCCGGAGCTGCGCAGGAACAGGTCAACGTCCGGCAGGTCCGGTTCGTCGAGGAACTTCTGGATGGTCCGTTCAGTGATGGCTCCCGGCTTGAGCCGGCCCTGTGCCACTTCCTCCGCGATCGCGGCGACGGCGTCGGCGATTTCGGCGCGTCCGCCGTAGTTGACGCACATGTTCAGCGTGCAGGTGCTGTTGCCGCGGGTGTAGTCCTCGGCCTCTTCGAGTTCGCGGATCACCGAGCCCCAGAGTTTCGGGCGGCGCCCGGACCAGCGGATGCGGACTCCCCAGTCGTCGAGCTGGTTGCGCTGCCGGCCCAGGACGTCCTTGTTGAACCCCATGAGGAACCGCACTTCTTCCGGGGAACGGCGCCAGTTCTCGGTGGAGAAGGCGTACACGCTGACGTGCTCGATCCCCAGTTCGATCGCTCCGGCCATGACGTCCAGCAGGGCCGGCTCCCCCGCCTTGTGCCCTTCAATCCGGGGCAGGCCGCGCTGATTCGCCCAGCGGCCGTTTCCGTCCATGACAATCGCCACGTGCCGCGGTATCAGCTCCGCGGGGATGGCCGGCGGGACTGCGCCTGACGGGTGCGGGTATGGGGCCACCACCGGGGCGGTCCGCCGCCGTGCACTGCCCTGCTTTGCCGGAGCCTTTCCCAGGTTCCTTCCGAGGCTTCTTCCCAATGCCACTTCTACGTTCGCTCCACATGCTTGAGGGATTTCAGGACTCGTTCCAGGTGCCACTGGAGGTAGCCGGCCACCAGGCCGGCCGCTTCCCTGCGGTGGACGGGGCCGGAGGCATCCGCCGTCGTCCAGTCTCCGGTGAGCAGGGCGCCCAGCAACAGCACGGTATCCGGGGCCGGCGCCGGGGATCCCGGCGGCCGGCATTCGGGGCAGACCATGCCGCCCAGCGGCGCGGAAAACGCGGTGTGCGGGCCGGGTTCGCCGCACCGGGCACAGTCGGTAAAGCTGGGCGCCCAGCCGCCGGTCGCGAGGGCGCGAAGGAGGTAGGAATCCAGGATGAGCTCGGGCGCATGCTCGCCCCGGCTCAGCGACGCCAGCGCACCAACGAGCAGGTTGTACTGCGCGGTGCCGGATTCGCCGTCGACGTCGGTGAGCTTTTCCGCCGTCTCGGTCATGGCGGCGGCCACCGTGTACCGGCCGTAGTCCGCGGCGATGCTGCCGCCATAGGCGCCCTTGGCGACGGCCTGCGTGACGACGTCCAGGGTGCGCCCGGAAATCAGTTGGAGATCAGCCACCATGAACGGTTCCAGCCTGGCGCCGAACCGGCTACTGGTGCGCCGGACACCCTTGGCGACTGCGCGGACCTGCCCGTGGTGTTTGGTCAGCAGGGTGATGATCCGGTCGGCCTCGCCCAGCTTGTGGGTGCGCAGTACGACGGCGTCATCGCGGTAGGCGCGCGCTGCGAACGATTGTTGGACCACAGCTAATCTTCGCACTCTCTACACGGAAACGCGGCAAGGGCAGCGCCCTGTACCTGCAAACACTGACTCTGCAAAGACTGCGCCGGCAAGCGCTGCGCCGCCGGACGGGTCCGGCGGCGCAGCGCGTTGGGTGTCAGCGGGTTCAACGGCAGGCTCAGGCGCGGGCGTCCCGGATGGCGCGGTTGACGGCCGAGATCACGGCTTTGAGGGCCGAGGTGCTGGTGTTGGCATCGATCCCGACGCCCCAGAGCACCCGCTCGCCGACGGCGCATTCGACATACGCGGCGGCCAGGGCGTTCCCGCCTTCGGAAAGTGCGTGTTCGCTGTAGTCCAGGACCCGGACGTCCACGCCGTCTTCGCGCAGGATGCTCAGCAGGGCCGCGATGGGGCCGTTTCCAGTCCCGGTCCTGCGGACCTGGGTGCCGTCGATCTTCAGGGCCGCCGTCAGGGTCATGTCCCCGTCCTCGTCCGTCTCGGTGCTGACCGAGCCGAGCGCGTAGCGGCCCCACTGGGTGTCGGCGGAGCCGGAAGGCAGGTACTCATCCTGGAAGATCTGCCACAGCTGGGCGCCACTGACCTCCCCGCCCACGGTGTCCGTGCGCTTCTGGATGACGCCCGAGAATTCGATCTGGGCGCGGCGCGGCAGATCCAGGCTGTGCTCGTTCTTCAGCAGGTAGGCAACGCCGCCCTTGCCGGACTGCGAGTTGACCCGGATGACGGCCTCGTAGCTGCGGCCGAGGTCCTTCGGGTCCACCGGCAGGTAGGGAACCTGCCAGGTGTAGTCGGCAACGTCCTTGCCCGCGGCGGCGGCATCTGATTCGAGGGCCTCCAGGCCCTTCTTGATGGCGTCCTGGTGCGAGCCGGAGAACGCGGTAAAGACGAGGTCGCCGCCGTAGGGAGCCCGCTCGGCGACCGGCAGCTGGTTGCAGTACTCCACGGTGCGGCGGATTTCGTCGATGTTGGAGAAATCGATCATGGGATCGATGCCCTGGACGAACATGTTCAGGCCCAGGGTCACCAGGTCCACGTTGCCGGTCCGCTCCCCGTTGCCGAAGAGGCAGCCCTCGATCCGGTCCGCGCCGGCCAGGTAACCGAGCTCGGCGGCGGCGACGCCGGTGCCGCGGTCGTTGTGCGGGTGCAGGGACAGAATGATGCCCTCCCGCGGGTGCAGGTTCCGGCTCATCCACTCGATGGAGTCGGCGTAGACGTTGGGGGTGGCCATTTCGACGGTTGCGGGCAGGTTGATGATGACCTGCCGGTCGGCCGAGGCCTCGAAGACGTCAGCGATGGCGTTGCAGACGCGCAGGGCGTAGCCCAGTTCGGTTCCGGTGAAGGATTCCGGGGAGTATTCGTAGGTGATGTGCGTGTCGACGAGCGTTTCCTCGTACTTCTTGCACAGCCGGGCGCCCTGGAGGGCGATGTCCAGGATGCCGTCTTCGTCCTGGTTGAAGACGACGCGGCGCTGCAGGACGGAGGTGGAGTTGTAGAGGTGGACGATTGCCTGCTTCGCGCCGACCAGGGACTCGTAGGTCCGCTCGATCAGGTGTTCCCGGGCCTGGGTCAGGACCTGGATGGTGACGTCGTCGGGGATGTGGTTGCCCTCGATCAGCTGCCGGACAAAATCAAAGTCGGTCTGCGAGGCCGAGGGGAAACCGACTTCGATCTCCTTGTAGCCCATCCGGACCAGCAGGTCGAACATCTTCAGCTTACGGGCCGGGCTCATCGGATCGATGAGGGCCTGGTTGCCGTCGCGCAGATCCACGGCGCACCAGCGCGGGGCCTTGGTGATGACCTTGTCCGGCCAGGTGCGGTCCGGCAGTTCAACGGTGATCTGGTCCTGGAACGGGATGTAACGGTGAACCGGCATTCCTGAGGGCTTCTGTGCGTTTCGCATTACTATCGGGGCCTTTTCTGTGATTCTTGGTGAAAGGGTGGCCGGGCAACACAAACTCCGCAGCGAGGGTGGGCCTTGCGCTAGATAGCGTCTGAAGCCTCGCCGCGGCAGCTAAGAAGAAGCAGTTCTGCGCGCACCTTTTCACAGTAACACGGGTGCGTAAGATGAAGGAGCCAGACCACCGCATCGTCCACTATGCAGACCGGCACCGACACCAGCTCGGGTGCCCGCCCGCCTCTCAAAGGAGCATCCGTGCCGCTTTCGGGAATCGACCTCTCCATCATTGACGCCTCCGTCCGGCCGCAGGATGACCTGTACCAGCACGTGAACGGCGGCTGGCTCAGCAGCACGGTCATCCCGGACGACCGCCCGCTGGAGGGCACATTCACTGCCCTGCGGGACGCCTCGGAGCTTGCCGTGAAGGAGATCATCGAACACGCCGCCGCCCGCGGTGAGGACGCCACGGGCATCGAGCGGAAGATCGGGGACCTCTACAACAGCTTCATGGACGAGGCCGCAGCCGAAGCCAAGGGCCTGGAGCCGCTCCGGGCGAGGCTGGCAGAGGTTTTCTCCACCAGCTCGGTGGCAGAGCTCGTGCTGCTGGCGGGCCGGCTGTTCCGCGCCGACGTGTCCGGGCTTTTCTACATCTACCCGGCACCGGACGCCGGCAACCCGGACCGGATCCTGCTGTACACCGGCCAGGGCGGCCTCGGCCTGCCGGACGAGTCGTACTACCGCGAGGAAAAGTTCGCCCCGATGGTGCAGGCCTACCGGGAGCACGTCCGGACGATGCTGGGCCTGGCGGAGATTGCCGACCCTGAAGGCGCGGCCGGTCGGGTGGTGGGCCTGGAAACCGCCCTGGCGTCGCACCACTGGGACAACGTGACCCTGCGGAATCCGCAAAAAACGTACAACCTGAAGTCCGCCGAGGAGGCTGCAAAGCTGTTCCCGCTGCTGGCCGGCTGGTTCGATGCCGCCGGCATCGCACCGGAGAAGCGCACCGAGCTCGTGATGAGCACCCCCGATTTCTTCTCGGGCGCGGCCGCCCTGCTGGAGACCGAACCGCTGGCAACCTGGCAGGAATGGCTCGCCATGCGCGTCGTCAGCTCGGCCGCACCCTATTTGTCTTCCGCATTCGTGGACGCCAATTTCGCCTTCTATGGCACCGCCCTGAGCGGGACCCCGCGGATCAAGGACCGCTGGAAGCGCGGCGTCGCGGCGGTCGAGGCCGCCCTCGGTGAGGCCGTCGGCCAGATCTACGTGGCGCGGCACTTCCCGGAAGGCCACAAGGCGCGGATGCAGACCCTTGTGGCCAACCTGATTGAAGCGTACCGGGAGTCCATCACGGGCCTGGACTGGATGGGCGAGGAAACCAAGCTTGAGGCACTCAAGAAACTGGATGCGTTTCGCGCCAAGATCGGCTACCCGGACAAGTGGATCGACTACTCCGCCGTCGACATTGACCCGGCCGACCTGCTGGGGAACGTCGAGCGCGCCCACAGCGCCGACGTCGACCGTCACCTTGATGAGGTCGGCAAGCCCGTGGACCGGGAGAAGTGGCTGATGACCCCCCAGACGGTCAACGCCTACTACCACCCGCTGCTCAACGAGATCGTGTTTCCCGCCGCCATCCTGCAGCCGCCGTTCTTCGCTGCCGACGCCGACGACGCCGTCAACTACGGCGGCATCGGCGCCGTGATCGGCCATGAAATCGGCCACGGCTTCGATGACCAGGGCTCGCAGTACGACGGCAGCGGCCTGCTGCGGAACTGGTGGACCCAGGATGACCGCACCGCGTTTGAGGCCCTGACCTCCAGGCTGGTGGCGCAGTTCGACGCCCTCTCCCCCTCGGCCGCCCCCGGCCACAACGTCAACGGCAAGCTGACGCTGGGCGAGAACATCGGCGACCTCGGCGGCCTCACGATTGCCTACAAGGCGTACCTGATCAGCCTTGACGGGCAGGAACCGCCCGTGCTCGACGGGATGACGGGCTTCCAGAGGTTCTTCGCCTCGTGGGCGGCCGGGTGGCGGCAGGTGATCCGCACCGAGGAAGCCATCCGCCGGCTCGCGACGGACCCGCACTCCCCCAATGAGTTCCGCACCAACGAAATCGCCAAGAACCTCGACGCCTTCCATGAGGCGTTCGGCGTCACGGAGCAGGACGGCATGTGGATGCCGCCGCAGGAGCGCGTCAGCATCTGGTAGTGCCGGCCGCCGGCGCCCGAACTCCGCACGGCTGCCCCATCACCATTCGGGGCTTTGTTCTCTGTCGCCCTGCCGGGCGAGCGAATTCACTGGACGTGGACATGAAGGAGCCGGTGAAGGGAAGGTCGCCATGGTGGACGGTCAACAGGAGGACGGCGCGAGGGCGCGCGTCCGCGACGCCGCCGTCGCGCATTTCGCGGCGGTCGGGTTCGGCAAACCCGGGATGGACCGGATCGCTCACGACGCAGGCGTCACCACCGATGACATCGCAGCCCTCTTCGGCGACGAAGACGGACTGCGCCAGGTGTGCGACGACTACGTGCTCCAGGCATTGGTGGGGTGGGCCCATAGAAAGGCAACGCTGGAGGGCATGGGCGAGGTCATGCGTTCCTATCAGGCTGATCCGGGCACATACCAGGCGCAGATCAACTACCTTGGACGGGTCGTGGCCGAGAACACGCCCGCCGCGGCCCGGTTCATTGATGTCCTGGTCGACGAGAGCGAGCGGATCATCAGGGCCGGCATGAGGGACGGCACAATGCGCGCCTCCGACGATCCGCGCGCCCTGGCCGTCCTGACAGCCACCAACGTGGTGGGCTTGGTGATCATGGCTCCGCACATCGAACGCACCCTCGGATTGCCGGCTTCCCAGGAGCAGATGCTGCTCCGCCTGGCCCTGCCGGCCCTGGAGCTATACACCCACGGGCTGTATAGCGACGACTCCTACCTCAGACTCGTCAGGGACGGCGTCGCCGCTCTCCGGCCGCCCCGCAATGCGGCGCAGGATCCGGGCACCGGATCCCCGATGGCCCCGCCCGCGCCGGACGGCAACTGACCGGCCCCGGCGAATCGCGGGATGCAGCAGAACCACGGATCTTGCACCGAAATCAGGAAAGGACCATCCCCTGGGCCGCATCTTCATCACCGGTTCGACCGACGGTCTGGGCCTCGCCGCCGCCCGGACGCTTCTGAACGAAGGGCACGAAGTCCTGCTGCACGCCCGCTCCCGGCAACGTGCGTCCGCCCTCGACGGCATCGCTTCCCGGGCGGAAGGGATCGTCATTGGTGACCTCAACAGCGACGCCGAAACCCGGGACCTCGCCGGGCAGGTCAACGCCTACGGACGGATGGACGCCGTGATCCATAACGCCGGCGTCTACCTTTCACCGGGGCGCGTCGCCGGCCCGGACGGACACTGCCGCACCCTGGCAGTCAATGTGCTCGCGCCGTACCTGCTTACCGCGCTGATCCAGCGGCCCGGCCGCCTGGTCTATATCAGCAGCGGCATGCACCATGGGGCCGGCACCAGCCTCCGGGACATCGACTGGACGGAGCGTCGCTGGAACGCCAACGCCGCCTACTCCGAGAGCAAGCTCTACGTCTCGGCCCTGGCTGCATCGGTTGCCCGCCACTGGCCCACCGTGCTCAGCAACTCCGTGGATCCCGGCTGGGTGCCCACCAGGATGGGCGGCCCCGGCGCGCCCGATGACCTCGCCCTGGGCCAGGACACGCAGAGTTGGCTCGCCGTGAGCAACGAGCCTGCCGCCCTGGTCTCCGGCAAATACTGGCACCACCGCCGGCAGCGGACGCCTGCCCCGCAGGTCACGGACACGGCCTTCCAGGACAGGCTCACCGACAGGCTCGCCGAACTGACCGGGACCACCCTGTTCTAGCGCACCGAATCCAGCGCACCTAAACAGCGGCGCTGCTGCCTATCGAGTGATCAGCGCCGGGTTCGCCTGCTGGCAGACGGTGTCACCGGCCGTCTGGTTGACGATGTTGTCCGGAAGCGGCGGCGTGGCGGCGGCTGTCGGTGCCCCGTTGGCGAAGTCGCTGCCCAGGTAGACCTGGACACCGGCGACCCCGGCCGCCGGAAGCACCCGGTCCGGGGTGACGCCGAGCAGGGCCGCGACGTCCGCGGCCACGTCGGCATAGTCCGCGCCGTAGTACACGGCCGTCTTGGCGACCGTCCTGGCGGTCAGCTGCCCCACCTGGGTGAAGCCGGCACCCTGGATCGCCTGCATGATCTCCTGGGTCCTGGCCGGCACGCCGGAGCCGTTGGCCACCGTGACCGGCTGCAGGGTCTTGTCGTAGGCCGGCGCGGTGGGGGCGGGGGTCGGCGCCGCACTGGCCGACGCGGACGCACTGGGGGTCGCGGTGGGGTCCGTCAGGTCGACGTCGTTGCGCATGGCGGCGAAGAGCTGGGACGCCGCGGGCTCGGCCAGCTGCAGCCGGTTGGGGTCCGATTCGGCCGGGACGGTGGGCGTGGCGACGAAGGCGACCTTGCCGACGTCGATGTTCTTGAGCCGGTTGCCCACGGTCAGCAGTGTCGGCACGGACGCCAGTCCGTCGTCGATAGTCAGGTTCTTGGTGATCGCATCGGCGATGCTGAGCATCCGGGCCGGGTTGGTGAAGGTGCCGTCGCTCTTGATCTTCCGGGTGAGGGAGGACAGGAAGCCCTGCTGGGCCTTGATGCGGCCAAGGTCGCCGCCGTCGCCGAAAGCGTGCCGCGTCCGGACGAAGGAGAGGGCCTGCTCGCCCTGGACGGTGGACGTGCCCTTGGGCAGGCGCAGCTTCGAGTCGGGGTCGTAGACGGCGTCGCTGACACAGACCTCCACACCGCCGACGGCGTTGGAGAGTTCCTTGACGGCGTTGAAGTCGGCCATCATGAAGTGGTCGATCTCCAGGCCGGTGAGCTTGTTGACGGTGTCCACGGCGCAGCCGATGCCGGCCTCGGACATCGCCGAGTTGATCATGACGCCGGACTGGGCCGGGTATTCCTTGCCGGTCTTCGGGTCCTTGCACTTGGGAATGTCGACGAGCAGGTCACGGGGGAAGCTGACCACGTTGACGCGCTTATTGTCGGCGGAGATGTCCATGAGCATCATGACGTCCGAATGGCCATAGCCGGTGGAGTCGTCAACGGTGCCGTACTGCGAGTTCTTGCCGTCGCGCGTGTCGGAGCCGAGGATCAGGATCTGCATCCGGTCCGTGGAATCGTTCACGGAGGCCTCGGTCTTGCCGTTGCCGGCGCTGAGCGGGGCTTTGGTGATGTTGCCCTGCAGCCGGATGACCCAGTAGGCGCCGAACGCGATCACGCCGACCAGCAGGACGGCAATCACACCCGTGGTGATTTTCAGCCAGGTGGGGGTCCGCCGGGCAGCACCCAGGTGGCGGGCCGGGCCGACGGCCGGGTTGTCCGTGTGCCGGGCAGCAGAGGCTGACCGGGCCGGCGGGGTGCCGTCGGCGCGGTTATCACGGGGTCGAACCACAGGTGGAGCCTTCCTTCACAAATGGGCAGTCTCCCTATTTTAGTGGCCGAATCTGTGAAAACGCCGATGGGGTGCCGCTTGGGAGCGGCGGGGCCGGCTCAGAACCCCAGTTTGACGAGCTGCTTCGGATCCCGCTGCCAGTCCTTGGCGACCTTGACGTGCAGGTCCAGGTAGATGCGGGCGCCAAGCAGTGCCTCGATCCCCTTGCGCGCGTTGGTCCCGACCTCGCGGAGCCGGGCGCCGCCCTTGCCGATGATGATGGCCTTCTGGGACGGGCGTTCCACGTACAGGTTGACGCGGACGTCCAGGAACGGCCGGTCTTCGGGCCGGTCCTCGCGCGGCACGATTTCCTCGACAACCACTGCCAGGGAGTGCGGCAACTCGTCGCGGACGCCCTCGAGGGCAGCCTCGCGGATGAGTTCGGCGATCATCACCGCTTCCGGCTCGTCAGTCAGGTGGCCGTCCGGGTACAGCGGCGGGGACGAGGGCATGTGGCTGATCAGGACATCGGCCACGGTGTCCACCTGGAAGCCGTCGGTGGCGGAGACCGGCACCACGTCCTTCCAGCCCTCCCCGCCCAGGACCTCACGGCCCAGTGCGGCGACGGCGAGCAGCTGTTCGGTGAGGGCCTGGCGGTCCACGGTGTCGGCCTTAGTCACGATCGCGACGATCGGCTTGTTGCCGACGGCGGCGAGCTGGGCGGCGATGAACCTGTCGCCGGGGCCGATCTTCTCGTTGGCCGGCAGGCAGAAGCCGATCGCGTCGACCTCGGCGAGGGTGTCGGCGACGAGCTCGTTCAGCCGCTTCCCCAGCAGGGTGCGCGGGCGGTGCAGGCCGGGAGTGTCCACGAGGACCAGCTGGGCGTCGTCCCGGTGCACGATGCCCCGGATGGTGTGGCGGGTGGTCTGCGGTTTGGCCGAGGTGATTGCGACCTTCTGTCCCACCAGGGCGTTGGTGAGGGTGGACTTGCCCGCATTGGGCCGCCCGACCAGCACGGAGAATCCGGCGCGGTAGCCGCCGGGGGCTGCTGCGCCGTCGGACTTATTCTGCTTGCTCACGTGAGACTCCCTGCTGGATTGGTGCGGCCTCGTCGAGAAGGTCGTCAAGGTCAGTTTCTTCTTTTGGTACGGCGGCCGCAATGATGTGGCTGACGCGGTTGCGCCGGCCCTCGAGCCGGTCGGCCCGGAGGGACAGCCCGTGGACTTCCACGGTGCTGCCGACGATCGGCACGCGCCCGAGCGCTTTGGCGAGCAGGCCGCCCACGGTGTCCACTTCGTCGTCGTCGAGCTCCAAGTCGAAGAGCTCGCCGAGATCATCGATGCTCATGCGCGCGCTGACCCGGTAGCTGCCGTCCCCGAGTGCGACGGCCTCGGCGCTTTCGGTGTCGTATTCGTCGACGATCTCGCCGACGATCTCCTCGATGAGGTCCTCCAACGTGACCAGACCGGCGGTTCCGCCGTATTCGTCGATCACGATCGCGACGTGGGTGGACTCCTTCTGGAGTTCCCGGAGCAGGTCACTGACGGGCTTGGAGTCCGGCACGTAGCGGACCTCGCGGGCGAGTTCGTCCACCACGGGCGGTTCCTCGCCGGGGCCGAGGTTGTGGATCGCGGCGGCGACGTCCTTGAGGTAGACGATGCCCAGGATCTGGTCGGTGTTTTCGCCAATGACCGGGATCCGCGAATACCCGGAGCGCAGGAACAGCGACATCGCCCGGCGCAGGCTGGAACCTGAGTCGATGGTGAGGATGTCCGTGCGCGGGACCATGACCGAGCGGACCAGGGTGTCACCGAAGTCGAAGACCGACTGGATGAGCTCGGCCTCGTTGTCCTCGATGACGTCGGATTCGGTGGCCCGGTCCACGAGTTCGCGGAACTCCTCCTCGCTGAAGAACGCCTCATTATCGGCCGGCGCGCCGGGGGCCACGGCGCTGCCGAGCCGCACCAGCCAGCCCGGGATCGGTCCCAGCACGGCGTACAGGGACCGGACGAGCGGGGCGCTGAACCGGACCAGCGCGGCGGAATGCACCCGGCCGAACTGGCGCGGGGACACCCCGACGATCACGAAGCCAAGCACGGCCATGATGCCCGTGGCGGCCAGCCCGGCGAGCCAGATGTTCTCCAGCATGCTGTGCACGAGCGCGGTGACGGCGACGGCGGCGGCCATCTCGAACCAGACACGCCAGAACCGCAGTGCCCGCATGTGCCCCACGGGCTGCGCCAGGATCCGTTTAAGCGAGGTGCCCCGGCTGTGCAGGACCGCCTGTTCGGCGTCGTGCCGCGGCAGGAAGCTGAAGGCGGATTCGGCGGCGGTCAACACCGCGGCAAAACTGAGGAACACCAGCGCCATGCCGGCGAGGATCAGTGGGGTCACTGAATCGTCTCTGACGGGGCCGCCTTGCCGGTGAAGGCGGAGAGCAGTTCGCGCTGCAGCCCGAACATTTCTTCTTTCTCCTCCGGCTCGGCGTGGTCATAACCCAGCAGGTGCAGGATGCCGTGCGTGGTCAGCAGCAGCATCTCGTCCTGGGTGGAGTGGCCGGCGTTCCGGGCCTGGACCTCGGCCACCTGGGGGCAGATGGCGATATCGCCCAGCATGCCCTGCGGCGTGGGCTTGTCCGGTGTGCCCGGGGTCAGTTCGTCCATCGGCACAGACAGGACGTCGGTGGAGCCGGGCTCGTCCATGAGCTCGATGTGGAGCTTCTCCATGGCGGGTTCGTCCACGAGCAGGATGGACAGTTCCGCCTGCGGGTGGATGTAGAGCCGTTCGAAGATGAAGCGTGAGAGTGCCACGAGCTCGGACTCGTCCACGGCCACGCCGGATTCGTTGTTGACCTCGATGCTCATGCGTGTTCTCCCCGCGTTTCCCGGGCAACGGAGTTCTTGACCCGGTTTCTCTGTACTTCGTCCCAGATGCTGTACGCGTTGACGATGTCTCCCACCAGGCGGTGCCGGACGACGTCGGAAGCGTCCAGCACCGAGAAGTTGACGTCCTCGATTCCCTGCAGGATCTCCTCGACGATCCTCAGCCCCGAGCGGGTGCCGAAGGGAAGGTCCACCTGGGTGACGTCACCGGTGACCACCATCTTGGAGCCGAAGCCGAGCCGGGTCAGGAACATCTTCATCTGTTCCGGCGTGGTGTTCTGGGCCTCGTCGAGGATGATGAAGGCGTCGTTGAGCGTGCGGCCGCGCATGTAGGCCAGCGGCGCCACCTCGATGGTGCCGGCGGCCATGAGGCGCGGGATGGATTCGGGGTCCATCATGTCGTGCAGCGCGTCGTACAGCGGCCGCAGGTAGGGGTCGATCTTGTCGCTCAGGGTTCCCGGCAGGAACCCGAGCCGCTCGCCCGCCTCAACGGCGGGGCGGGTCAGGATGATGCGGCTGACTTCCTTCTGCTGCAGGGCCTGGACGGCTTTGGCCATGGCCAGGTACGTCTTGCCGGTACCGGCCGGCCCGATCCCGAAGATCACCGTGTTGGCGTCGATCGCGTCCACATAGTTCTTCTGGTTCAGGGTCTTGGGCCGGATGGTCTTCCCGCGGGTGGACAGGATGTTGGTCGTCAGCACCTCCACCGGGTTCTGCAGGGACTGGCTCCGCAGCATGGAGACGAGCTGTTGCAGGACGGCCGGGGTAATGACGGTACCCCGGGCCACCAGCCCGCGGACCTCGTTGAGCAGGCGCATGATGCGCGGCACGTCGGCGGCAGGGCCGCTGATCGCGAGTTCGTTGCCCCGGACATGGAAGTCAACGGACGGGAACTGGTTTTCGATGAACCGGAGGGCTTCGTCGTGGCTGCCCAGCGACTGGACCATCTGCTCTGAGTCGTCAAACAAGACCACCTCCGTCCGCAGCCCTGGTAGGGAGTGGGGAAATTCCCCTGCGGTGCGCTCTCCGGCGCTGAACCGGGCCTTGCCGTTCGCTGCTTCAGTCATGGTGTTGGCCCGCGGGCCTCTGGTCCCCTCCAGTATGAATATGGTCAGTCCCCCGGGTACCCCCGCCGGCGGCGGTTCGCACCGTCCGCGGCCCGGGTCACCGGATCCCTCCATCTTACGCCAGCGAAGGACACCCGACGCCGGTCGGGATCCGGCGGCGCCCGCCGCAGTGACAGCCGTCGTCCTCGTGGCGGCACGGGCCTTGCCCGGCGCGCTTGCCCCTGTAGCCTGCTCGGATGGTTGGGGACGAGCCGGAACTCACAGGCGGTAATGCCTCCGGGAAAGTTGTGCGCGTTGGCCGCACCGTCCGTAAGCCCTGGTTGGAGAACACTGCCGCCGTCCAAAGTTATCTCGGCGCGCTCCGGTCGTCCGGATTGGACGTACCCCGCCCCCTGGGGCGGGACGAGGATGGGCGAAGCGTGGTCGAGTACGTCGAGGGCACACTCGCGATGGATCAGTCGCCGCTCGGGAACGACGACCTGCGCCGCGTCGGCCGGATGATCCGGGAAATCCATGATGCGAGCGAAGCAACTGTCATTGCCAATCCCGGCGGCTGGAAAATGCTGCTGCCTGCGGAGAATCCAGACTTGATGTGTCACAACGATCTCGCCCCGTGGAATCTCATCATGGGAGAGCGCTGGGTCTTCATCGATTGGGACGGCGCGGGCCCCAGCACGCGGCTGTGGGATCTTGCCTACGCCGCACAGTCCTTCGGTCAACTGGTCCACGGACAACCGGTGGCGGAGGCTGCCATAAGGCTGGGGGCCTTTGCCGACGGGTATGCAGCCGATGACTCGCTCCGGAAGGCGCTGCCGGCCGCGATGGCGAAAAGAGCAACAGCGATGTTCAATCTCCTGAAGTCCTCGAACGAAACCGGTTTCCAGCCGTGGGCGGCGATGTACCTCAACGGACACGGTGATCACTGGCGTACCGCCGCTGAATATGTTGCGCACAATCAGGAGGCCTGGGCACATGCGCTCGTGCAGCGGTGAGTCGACGCGGCCGACGTCGGGCGCAGCCGGATCCGTCCGCGACACTTACAACACACCCTGCCCCAACTGCTGCCACGCATCATCAACGAGCTTGCCCGCGTGACCCGGCCCGGCGGCAATGTCCTCCTGGGCTTTCATGCCGGCGGTGGGCACCGGACGGCCACGCGCGCTTACGGCCACGAAGTCACTCTCACCTCGTATCTGCACGACCCGGCCGACACGGCCGATCTTCTCACCCGCCACGGCATGACGATTACGGCGCAACTCACCAGGGAGCCGCGCCCGGTGGAAACTCAGGCGCAAGCGTTCATCCTCGCAAGGCGTTCCCGCTGACCGATACGGCGCGGTTCCCGAAATTATGTATCAACTTCGCATCGGCCTCATATCGTTCCCGTTGCAGTTCCGCCGACCGGCCCCAAACCAGGCTTGCGGGCCGGGCCGGTGTGCCATGCTGGAATTCGGCTCTCCCGCGGGCCGCCGGTCCGGTCTCCCGGCAGGCGCAGGCGGGCGGCCAGCGGGCCATGGCGGCCACACACCGATCATCGCTGCGGAGAGCAGCGTGCACATGAAGGGGCGGCAGCATCAGGCAGCGTGGAGCTCAGCAGTCAGCAGTGAGGCGACTCCGCCGCGCCTGGCTGGGACTTGTGCTGCCCGCGTCCCTGCTGCTCTCCGGCTGCGTGGCGACGCCGCAGGACGGCGTCACGACCTCCAGCAGCCCGTCCGAGCTCATCCCGGCCTCAGCGTCGGGCGCCCCCACCCCCAGCGCCCCGCTCGAGACCGCGCAGACCTCCAACAAGGCTCCCGTGTACTGGATCGGCCGCAGCAACGACAACGCGTTCCTCTACCGCGAGTTCCGGGATGTGCCGGACCAGGACAACCCGGTCACCCGCGCCCTGCGGGTGATGATGTCCCAAAAACCCCTCGACCCGGATTTTTTCACGCCGTGGCAGAACCCGAAGAAGCTTTCGACGTCGATCTCCGGCAAGAACGTCATCACGGTTGATGTCTCCGCGGACGCCTTCAACAGCAACGTGGACGCGGGCATGGCCGAGCGGGCCATCCAGCAACTCGTCTACACGGCGACGGCGGCCGCAGCCAGCGCCGGCCTGATCGATTCCGGACAGCAAGTCCAGGTGGTGGTGCTGGTCGACGGGCACACGGACTATGTCGCCTTCAACCACGTCCGGCTGGGGGCGCCGACGTCCCGCAGCGCCGGAATGGTCGCCCCCGTCTGGATCATCGATCCGCAGGAAGGCACCACCGTGACGGACGGGGCGGTCAAGATCAGCGGCCGGAGCACAGTCCAGGGCGGGAAGCTGCGCTGGGAGATCCTCAAGGTCGACGGCGACAACGCCAAGACCGCCTACCTCAACGGCAACGCGACGGCCTCGGCCGACTCCACGCAGTCCGGACTCTACTCGTTCTCCGCGAACCTGGGGCCGGGCCGATACGAAGTCCGGGTCTCCCAGGTGGACCCTGCGGACAGCGGCAAGGAAGTCTTCGCCGATACGCGCGGGTTCACGGTCAAGTAGTCAGGACCGTACAGGCAGTCACGGCCAAACAGGCAGGTTGCCGGCTACCAGCGTCCCAGGATGTCGCTGGCCACGACGACGGCGGCGGGACCGGCCGTCGACGACCGCAGCACATGGTGTCCCAGAAGGGCTGTGACCGCCCCCGCGTCGCAGAGCCTGGTGACCTCACGGGGGCTGATGCCGCCTTCCGGGCCCACGATCAGGAGCACCTCGCGGGAACCGGCGTCGCCGGCCGCGATGCCGCCGTCGTCAGCACGCCCCGGCCCGGACTCACTGTCCAGCCAGTCTTCCAGCACACGGCGCAGCGGTCGGACGGCGTCTTCGTGCAGGATGACCGCGAGGTCCGCGGCCGCCACGGCCGCCTGGAGCCCGGCGCCGTCGACGGCGGAACGGACCTCCGGAATCCAGGCGCGGCGGGCCTGCTTCGCCGCCGCCGTCACCACTGACTGCCACTTGGCGTGCGCTTTCGCGGCCCGCTCGGCCTTCCACCGCACAATGGACCGCTCGGCCTGCCAGGGAATGACGGCGTCGATGCCCAGTTCGGTGGCTGTCTCGGCCGCGAGTTCGTCACGGTCTCCCTTGGCCAGGGCCTGGACGAGGACCAACCGAACGGCGGGCCGCGGCTCCTCGGCCAGGTCCAGGCATTCGACGCTCAGCTCGGCGGGCTCGACGGCGGTCACCGTCCCGGTCAGCCGCTTGCCGGCGCCGTCAGCGATGTCCACGGCTTCCCCGACGGCAAGCCGCTTGACGGTGACGGCGTGCCGGGCTTCCGCCCCCTCGAGGACAAAAACCGAGCCGGGGACCTGCTGGTCCAGTGTGCCGGGGGCGGTGAAGAAGACCGGGTTGCTCACCGCTACAGGCTACCGAGCCGGTCGCGGAGTTTGGCGAAAAGTCCGTGGCTGGCGGCGAGCTTTCCCGGGTGGTTGTGTTCGCCGCGTGCCTTGGCGAGCTGCCGGAGAAGGTCTTCCTGGTGGGCGTCGAGCTTGTCCGGGGTTTCCACCTGCAGGTGGACTTTCAGGTCGCCGCGGCCGTGGCCGCGGAGGTGGGTGACGCCGAGGCCGCGCAGGGTGATGACCTCGCCCGGCTGGGTGCCCGGCTTGACATCGATTTCCTGGGGCCCGTCAAAGCTGTCCAGCTTCAGTTCCGCGCCGAGTGCCGCAGACGTCATGGGAATGTTCAGGCTCGCGTGCAGGTCATCACCGTCGCGGACAAAGGTGGGGTCGTTGTTGACCCGGATCTCCACGTACAGGTCGCCGGCCGGGCCGCCGGCGGGTCCGGCCTCGCCCTGGCCGGACAGCTGGATGCGGGTGCCTGTGGCGACACCGGCGGGGACCTTGACAGTCAGGGAACGGCGGCTGCGGATCCGGCCCTGGCCGCTGCACTCGTTGCAGGGATCCTTGATGACGGTGCCGAAGCCCTCGCAGGAACCGCAGGGCGCGGAGGTCATGACCTGGCCCAGGATGGACCGCATGGCGCGCTGGACCTGGCCGCTGCCGCCACAGATGTCGCAGCGGACCGGGTGGGTGCCCTCGCGGCAGCACGAGCCCTCGCACGTGGGGCAGATGACGGCCGTGTCGACCTCGAGCTTCTTATTGACCCCGAACACGGCGTCGCGGAGGTCGATCCGCACGCTGATCAGTGCGTCCTGGCCGCGGCGCATCCGGGACGCCGGGCCGCCCTGGCCCCCGCCGCCGCCGCCAAAGAAGGTCTCGAAGATGTCCTGGAACGCGAAGCCCTGGCCGGAGTAGGAACCGCCGCCGAAGCCGTTGTCGGTGCCGTTTTCGTTGCCCGTGGTGTCATAGACCCGGCGCTTCTGCGGGTCGGAGAGGACCTCATAGGCGTGCGTGACGGCCTTGAACCGGTCCGCGGCGTCCTCCCCCGGGTTGACGTCCGGGTGCAGGGTCCGGGCAAGTTTCCGGTAGGCCTTCTTGATTTCTTCCCCCGTTGCTTCGCGGGAGACTCCAAGAACGTCGTAGTGGCTGCTCAAAGTGTGTATCTCTTCCTTGTTGTACTGCCTGTGGGCATTGCCTGCGGGCAAGAAGTCGCGACGGTCCCGGGCCTGTCAGGGCCCCAGGATCCTGGAAAGGTAGCGGGCCACCGCTCGGACGGCTGCCATGGTGGTGGGATAGTCCATCCGGGTTGGCCCCAGGACGCCGACCTTGGCCGTGGCGTCCGGCCCGTAGGCGGTGGCCACCACCGAGGCTTCGGCGAGCCCGTCGTAGGGATTTTCGCGGCCGATGCTGACCGTGACACCGCGGGGGTCTTCAGCCATCTCGCTGAGCAGGCGGAGCATGACCACCTGTTCCTCGAGGGCCTCCAGCACGGGGCCGATGCTGAGCGGGAAGTCCACATTGGATCTGGCCAGGTTGGCCGTGCCGGCCATGACCATCCGCTCCTCACGGCTGCTGGTCGCCAGTGCCTCCAGGCCATGGGCCAGGGCGTGGGCAGCTCCGCGGCGCGCCGGAGCGGCGCCGGCGACGACGGCGGGCAGCAGTTGCGGCATCAGGCTCAGCGGGGTTCCGGAGAGGCCGGCCAGGAACGCGGTGCGCAGCTCGGCCAGCGCGTCATCGGCGATCTCCTGTCCGACGTCGACCACGCGCTGCTCCACTTTGCCGGTGTCCGCAATCAGCACCGTCAGCACTTTCCGGGGTGCCAGCAGCACGAACTCTATGTGCCGGACCCTGGCGCGGCTCAGCAGCGGATACTGCACGACGGCGACCTGGTTGGTCAGCTGGGCCAGCAGCCGCACGGTCCGGTCCAGGACGTCATCGAGGTCCTGGGATCCTTCCAGCAGCGCCTGAATGGCCCGGCGCTCGGCCGGGGACAACGGTTTGACGGCCGAGATCCGGTCGACAAACAGCCGGTAGCCCTTGTCCGTGGGGATCCGACCGGCGCTGGTGTGCGGTGCCGTGATGAGTCCCTCATCTTCCAGCGCCGCCATGTCATTGCGGATCGTGGCGCTGGACACGCCCAGGTGGTGGCGCTCCACCAGCGCCTTGGACCCGACAGGCTCGCGGGAATGGACATAGTCCTCCACGATGGCGCGCAGCACTTCGAGTTTGCGCGGTTCGCTCATGCTCCACCTCCAATCGACGCTCCCGCAGCCGGCGCCTGCCCCCGATCGTCCTCATCGCGTCCACCCGTGGGAAAGGGCGGTCCGGAACCGGACAGGGGTTAGCACTCGGCATGCCTAAGTGCTAACCAGTCTAATATGACTCGGCGCGTTGTTAGCATTGGATTCGCTCCGGGCGTTGCCCGCGGGTCCGGCCCCGGAGTGATTCCACTGACCGCCGTACGTTCCGAGTGCAAAGTTAGCGTGTAGAGATGTCGTACCAGAACTGGGGTCCCCAGGACCTGTCAGCCCCCGCCAAAACGCAGTTGCCGGAAGTCCCGGTGGAACGCGGCATGGTGCTCGAGGAGGTCCAGTCCGGGTGGGTTGGTGCCGTGACCCGGGTGGAAAAGTCCGGCGGCATGCATGTGGTGGCGCTCGAGGACAGGCGGGGCAAGTCCAGGTCCTTCCGCCTCGGTTTCGGCTTCCTGCTGGAGGGACAGCCGATCCGGCTAATGCCGCCGGCCCCGAAGCAGGCGGCCCCGGGCGCCGGTGCCGGCCGCACCGCCTCGGGCTCGGTTCGGGTGGCGGGACAGCGCGCGCAGGTGGCCAAAGCCAGCCGGATCTGGGTGGAAGGCAAGCACGACGCTGAACTTGTGGAAAAGGTCTGGGGCGATGACCTCCGGGTGGAGGGCATCGTCGTCGAGCCCCTGCACGGCATTGACGACCTTGCGGCGGCCGTGGCGGAGTTCCGGCCGGGCCCGGGCCGCCGGCTCGGTGTGCTCGTCGACCATCTGGTGCCCGACTCCAAGGAATCCCGGATCGCCGAGGCGGTCATGGCCTCGCCGGGTGCCGCCGGCAACGTGCTGATCGTGGGACACCCGTATGTGGACGTGTGGCAGGCCATCCGGCCCGCCGTGCTGGGGATCGAACGCTGGCCCGTGGTCCCCCGCGGCGTCGACTGGAAGACCGGGATCCTGACGGCCTTCGGGTGGCCCCATGAAACGAAGGAGGACATCGGTCTCGGCTGGCAGAAGCTCCTCGGGGCAGTGCGCAGCTACGCCGATCTGGAACCCTCCCTGCTGGGCCGGGTCGAAGAGGTCATCGACTTCCTCACCGTGCCGTAGCCCGACGTGGCGGCCGCCCGGCGGTCCCCATTTCGGCGGCCGAGCAAGTATTCTTGGAACGGCGGCCGCGCTCCCGGCGCGGTCCCGGCAATTCACGGCATGACCACCGCAGAACCAAGCAGCATCGCATCACCGCAATCCGAAGGGCTACATCGTGGCAGATAACGCACGCGAACACACGGGCAACCAGGCCGGCCATGGCCAGGCCCCGTACCATGGCGTTCCGGCAAATGCGCTCCCATTGACGGCCAGTGAGGACCGGCGGTGGGCCACCCTGGCGCACTTCGGCGGCATCCTGGGCTGTGTGCCCTCGCTGCTGATCTACCTGATCTTCAAGGACCGCGGCCCGTTCACCGCGCAGGAATCCAAGGAAGCCCTCAATTTCACGCTGCCCCCCACGATCGCGGCGGTGCTCGCCAATCTGCTGGTCTTCATTCCGGTGGTCGGCAATCTCTTTGCCGTGCTGGCCACGGTGATCTGGATTGCCGTGACCTGCTTCTCGGTCGCGGCAGGCATCCACGTCAACCGCGGCCAGCCGCACCGTTACGAGTTCAACCTGCGCTGGATCAAGTAGCCCGTCCGGCTTAGTCCGGCAGGATCCGGCGGACGACGGCGTCGGCCAGCAGCCGGCCCTTGAGCGTGAGGACCAGCCTTCCCTTGAACGCGGCCGCGGGCTCCACCAGTCCGTCGGCGATCAGCCCGGCGACGGCGTGCCGGCCGGTATCGCCCAGGCCCCCGAGGCTGGGGATGTCGAGGCCGGTGCTGAGGCGGGCCTCGAGCATCACACGCTCCACGGAGCGGGTCGCGGCGTCCAGGGTTTCCCGGCCCGCGGCGGGCGAGGCCCCGGCGCCGAGGCGGTTGGCGTACGCGGTGGGGTGCTTGACGTTCCACCAGCGGACTCCGCCGACATGTGAGTGCGCGCCGGGTCCGATCCCCCACCAGTCGTCGCCGCGCCAGTAGGCGAGGTTGTGCCGGCACGCCTGTTGCGGGGTCCGCGACCAGTTGCTGACCTCGTACCACGCAAGCCCGGCCGCTGAGATCAGCTGGTCGGCGAGTTCGTACTTGGCGGCGTGGTCGTCGTCGTCGATTTCCGGGACTTCGCCGCGACGGATCTGCGCGGCCAGCTTGGTGCCATCCTCGACGATCAGCGCGTAGGCGCTGATGTGGTCAGGCTCGTAGGACAGCGCGGTTTCCAGTGAGTAGCGCCAGTCCTCCATCGATTCCCCGGGCGTGCCGTAGATCAGGTCGAGGCTGACGGCCAGCCCGGCATCACGCGCCCAGCGGACTACTTCCGGCACCCGGGAGGGCGTGTGCGTGCGATCCAGGACCTTCAGGACGTGGGGCACGGCGGACTGCATGCCGAAGGAGACCCGGGTGAACCCCGCGTCGGCCAGCAGTTGCAGGGACTCGGGCGTGACGGAGTCCGGGTTGGCCTCGGTGGTGACCTCGGCGCCGGGCTCCAGGCCCCAGGCTTCGATCGCGGCGCTGAGGATGCCGGCGAGGTCCTCCGCGGGGAGCAGGGTGGGAGTGCCGCCGCCGAAGAAAACGGTGCTGAGCGGGCGGGCCGGCAGCCCGGACTCTTTCAGGACGCGCCCGGCGAAGGCCACTTCCGCGATCGCGGTGCCCGCGTAGGCGTCCTGCGATGCGCCGCCGCCCAGTTCGGTGGCGGTGTAGGTGTTGAAATCGCAGTACCCGCAGCGGACCGCGCAGAACGGGATGTGCACGTACAGCCCGAAGGCACGGTGCTCGGCCCCGGCAGCCGCCTGGGCGGGCAGGAGCCCGTCCGGCGGCGCCGGGTCACCGAGGGGAAGGACGCTAGGCACGGGCCCCGCCCACTGTCGCGGCTGCTGTCATGACCGGCACCGCTACTTCTTGGCCTTGTCCTTGGCCTTGGACTCCTCCGTGGTGAGGGCGGCAATGAACGCTTCCTGCGGCACCTCGACGCGGCCCACCATCTTCATGCGCTTCTTGCCTTCCTTCTGCTTCTCCAGCAGCTTGCGCTTTCGGGTGATGTCACCGCCGTAGCACTTGGCGAGCACGTCCTTGCGGATGGCGCGGATGTTTTCCCGGGCGATGATCCGGGAGCCGATGGCGGCCTGGATGGGAACCTCGAACTGCTGCCGCGGGATGAGTTCACGCAGTTTGCCGGTCATCATGACGCCGTAGGCGTAGGCCTTGTCGCGGTGTGTGATGGCGGAGAAGGCGTCCACCTGCTCACCCTGGAGCATGATGTCGACCTTGACGAGGTCGGCGACCTGGTCGCCGTCGGCCTTCCAGTCCAGCGAGCCGTAGCCGCGGGTCTTGGACTTGAGGATGTCGAAGAAATCGAAGACGATCTCGGCCAGCGGAAGCCGGTAGCGGATCTCCACCCGGTCCTCGGAGAGGTAGTCCATGCCGCCCATGACGCCGCGGCGGCTCTGGCAGAGCTCCATGATGGCACCGACAAACTCGTTCGGCGCCAGGATGGTGGCGGACACCATCGGCTCACGGACCTCGGCGACCTTCCCCGTGGGATATTCGCTCGGGTTCGTGACGTGGACCACCGACTTGTCCTCCAGCGTCACCTCGTACTCGACGTTGGGGGCCGTGGAGATCAGGTCCAGGTTGTACTCGCGCTCCAGCCGTTCACGGGTGATTTCCAGGTGCAGCAGCCCCAGGAAGCCGACGCGGAAGCCAAAGCCCAGCGCCGCGGACGTCTCAGGCTCGTAGACCAGCGCGGCGTCGTTGAGCATGAGCTTTTCCAGGGCGTCGCGGAGCACCGGGTAGTCCGTGCCGTCCAGCGGGTACAGGCCGGAGAAGACCATCGGCTTCGCGTCGGCGTAACCGGGGAGGGAGTCGCTGGCCGGCTTGGCCAGGTTGGTGACGGTGTCGCCCACCTTGGACTGGCGGACGTCCTTCACGCCGGTGATCAGGTAGCCCACCTCGCCCACGCCCAGGCCCTTGGACGGGATGGGCTCGGGTGAGCTGACACCGATCTCCAGGAGCTCGTGGCTGGCGCGGGTGGACATCATCTGGATGCGTTCGCGGGGATGCAGCATTCCGTCGACCACGCGGACGTACGTGACGACGCCGCGGTAGGTGTCGTACACCGAGTCGAAAATCATGGCCCGGGCCGGGGCATCGGGGTCCCCGACCGGGGCGGGGAGGTCGCGGATGATCTTGTCCAGCAGCGCTTCCACGCCCGCGCCGGTCTTGCCGGAGACGCGGAGCACGTCTTCAGGGTCGCCGCCGATCAGGCTGGCGAGTTCGGCCGCGTACTTTTCCGGCTGGGCCGCCGGGAGGTCGATCTTGTTCAGGACCGGGATGATCGTGAGGTTGTTCTCCATCGCCAGGTAGAGGTTGGCGAGCGTCTGGGCCTCGATGCCCTGGGCGGCGTCCACGAGGAGGACCGCGCCCTCGCAGGCCGCGAGCGAGCGGGAGACCTCGTAGGTGAAGTCAACGTGGCCGGGCGTGTCGATCATGTTCAGTGCGTAGCTGACGCCGTCGAGTTCCCAAGGCATGCGCACTGCCTGGGACTTGATGGTGATGCCGCGTTCGCGCTCAATGTCCATGCGGTCCAGGTACTGGGCCTTCATGTCACGGGACTGGACAACGCCGGTGTACTGGAGCATCCGGTCGGCCAGCGTGGACTTGCCGTGGTCAATGTGCGCAATGATGCAGAAGTTCCGGATGATGGCCGGATCTGTTGCGGCGGGCACCGGGGCGGTGCGGGCCATGGGAGACACGCAGGGTCCTTACTGTTGGCATTACGGTGGGCTTTTCCACGGATCGGCGCGATGCTGGTTCCCCAGCACGCGACGTGCCGCATTAATCGTTCCTATAGTCTCCCATGCCCGGGCCTGTCGGGGCGCATCACTCCCCCGCCGCTTCCCGGCCATGCCTGCCCGGCTGCTGCGCAGCGCACGCCGGGAGCTCCGGGGCGGCTGCCGGTAGGGTGGCACCATGGCATGGAACTTGCGCTCGATCAGCAACGCCGTCCGCGGCACGCTGCGTTTCCTGGACAAACTCAGCGGCCCGGCGTCGGGCACCACCCGCGGTCCGGCCGCGAAACCGGTAAAGCGGCCGGCAGCGAAACCAACCGTTAGGCCCGCCGGGAAGCGGAGCCCGGCGCAGCCCCGGATCGGCGCGCCCGCCCGGACCCCGGAGGCCCCGGCGACCGGACTAACGGGAACCTATCCCGGCGACTTCCGCGGACGGGCTTCCGTGCGCTACGCGCCTGCCCCGAACGGCCGGCCCGAGCCGGGTGAAATCGTCTGGACCTGGGTGCCGTATGAAGAGGACTACTCCCAGGGCAAGGACCGCCCCGTGCTGCTGGTGGGCGCCCATGGCGGGTACCTGCTGGGCCTGATGCTGACCAGCAAGGATCACGACGGCGACTCCCGGCGGGCGGATGATTACGTGGACATCGGCACGGGACCGTGGGACCGCCAGTGGCGGCCCAGCGAAGCCAAGCTGGACCGGGTGCTGCAGATCAAGGCGCAGGACATCCGCCGCGAAGGCGCGATCCTGGATGCGGGCCGCTTCAGCGTCGTCGCCTCGGCCTTGCGGGAACGCCGCGGCTGGAGCTGACCCAGTTGGACCCGGCGGAAGGGCCACGCCGGGCAATCGCCGGAACTCGTGCCCGGACCGTCCCCTCTGCTAGTATTTACAGCTGTGTGTCCGTGCAGGTCGACGGCCACAGATGGTTGGTCGCCATAGGTATCCCCACGCCGCTCAGTCAATGGCCAATCTGAAAGCCCTCTAGACCATTTTCCGCATTGAAAAAGAGAGTTCACACGTGGCTAATATCAAGTCCCAGAAGAAGCGCATCCTGACCAACGAGAAGGCTCGCCTGCGCAACAACGCAGTCAAGTCCGAGCTGAAGACTGCCATCCGCGCCGTCAACGCCGCCGTTGAGTCCACCGACAAGGATGCTGCGTCTGCTGCTCTGGTTACTGCCAGCCGTAAGCTGGACAAGGCTGTCAGCAAGGGCGTTCTTCACAAGAACAACGCTGCAAACCGCAAGTCCGCGATCTCCAAGAAGGTCAACGCACTCTAAGGTTTTCCAGTTCGCCTGAACTGATGATTGTGGCCGGCACCTCCAGGTGCCGGCCACATCCGTTTAATCCGCCTCCCCGTACGCGCACAATGTGCGGCCAGCGGCGGCGTCCGCTAATCACGCACTGCGGGCAGAGGTGGCGATCACCGTCACGGCATGCTCGACGGCGTAGACGGGGTCCCTCGAGAGTCCCTTGACCTGGGCGTCGGCCTCGGCGGTGACCTGGATGGAACGGACCAGCCCCTCCGGCGTCCAGCGCCGGACGTCCCGCTGGGCCTGTTCCACGAGCCACGGCTGCATGCCCAGCTGCTTGGCAATCTGCGAGGACGACCCCTGGGCCCCGGCCACTTTCGCCAGGGAACGCAGCTTGGACGCCAGGGCCGCCACGATCGGCACCGGATCCGCTCCGGTGGCCAGCGCGTGGCGCAGGGTGGAGAGCGCCAGCGGTCCGTTGCCGGCCATCGCGGCGTCCGCGACCTTGAAAGCCGTGGCCTCCACCCGGCCGCCGTAGTACTTGTCCACCATGGCGGCATCCACGGCCGTGGTGGCGTCGGCGATCAGCTGGCTGCAGGCCGCGGCAAGTTCCGCGAGCTGCGCGCCGACCGCGTTGACGAGGGCGTGCACTGCGTCGGGCTCGATGCGCCGGGAAGCCGCCTTGAACTCCGCTGTAACGAACGCGACCTTGTCGGCGTCCTTCTTTAGGGGCTGGCAGTCCACCACCGGCCAGCCGCCGGCCTTCACCGCATCCAGCAGCTTCTTGCCGCGGGTTCCCCCGGCGTGGCGGAGCACCAGCACGGCGTCCGGTTCCGGTCCGGCCACATATTTCAGGGCATCGGCGAGGAATGCGTCATTCATCGTTTCCAGCCCGTCGACCTCGATGAGCTTCTGTTCGCCGAACAGCGACGGGCTGACGTTCATGGCCAGCGACCCTGCCGTGTAGCTGCCTGCGTTGAGCCGGGTGACTTCGACGTCGGGCGCGGCCCCGCGGACCTGGCCGCGGATGCGGTCCATGGCCCGGGAGCCCAGGTAGTCTTCCGGCCCTCCGACCAGGACGATCGCCGCAGGCGTCACATCGCGCCAGGTGGCGCCCGCCGTCGCCGGGGTCCTGGTTCTTTGGGTCTGGGCAGCAGCCACGCGTGATTCCTCCCGGAAATTGGATTGCGGACTCTAAGCGTCCCATGCCCGGACCGGTGGTCCAAGCCGCGCCCGGCGTCCCGCGGCAGGCGTTCAAGCAGGGCAACCGTCCGCGCGTGGGCGGCCAGGGCGCCCCGGACTGCCGCGCCCGGGTGCAGTGCCAGCCACACCGTGGTCAGGGCAACCGCGGAGAAAAGACCCATGGTGGCCGCTCCAAAGGGTCCCTCGGGCCAGGGCAGGACGGCGCCGGGCAGCGACGCGAAGTACCGGGCGATCGCCGCCACGGCTCCCGTGCAGGCGGCAGGCGCGGCCATGAGGGTTTCTGCCGCGGCTGGAATCGCCGGCAGAAACGCCACGGCTGCGGAACCCAGCAGCGTGACGGGCGCAACGAGCACTGCTGCGGCCATGTTTGCGGGCAGGGCGTAGGTACTGAACTGCGGCTGCAGCAACACGATCACCGGACCGCAAAAGAGCTGCGCGGACAGCGGCACGGCGTAGCCGGCGGCCGCCCAGCGCGGCACCCGGGCCGGCAGCCAGTCTATGATCCGCCGCCCGGTGACGACGATTCCCAGGGTGGCGAGGACCGAGAGCAGGAATCCGAAGCTTGTTGCCAGGACCGGCTGTGCCAGCAGGAGGCCGATGACGGCCACGCACAGAAGGCTCAGTCCGCGCCCTGCCCTGCCGAAGGCTACCGATGCGAGGCCGATCCCGCCCATCAACGCGGCCCGAAGCACACTGGGGTCCGGGCCCACCATCAGGACGAACAATCCGAGCCCGGCGAGGCTGGCTGCTGCGGCCGCCGTGCGCGACAGACGCAGGGAGCGGGCAGCGAGGAGCAGCGCGCCAAGGACCAGGCTGCAGTTTGCGCCGCTGACGGCGGTCAAATGCGTCATCCCGACCGTCTTCATGGCCGCTTCCAGATCCACGTCCAGGGCACTGGTATCTCCGGTGACCATGCCGGGCAGCAGGCCGCCGGCGTCACCACCAAACCGCGCTGCCGCGACGGTGAAGTTCCTGCGCAGAGCGCTGGTTCCCGCTTGCCAGATTCCGGGGTCCCCCAGCACTGCCGGGGCGGACGAGGCGGAAAGGATGCCCGCTGCCGGCTCGCCGGGCGGCGCTGGCCGCAGCTTTCCGGCGGCGCGCAGTCGCTGGCCCGGAACAGCCGGCCCCCACGCGGGTCCGCCCATGACGGTGAGCCTCGCTTCGCCCTCGACCCTGAGGCCGCCATGCGCCATCGCCATCAGCGTTGCCGGCACCGCCCATCGATCCGACACGGCGCCGGAACCGTGTGTGGAGAGCTTCCGCGGGAATCCGGTGATCTCAAGTTCCGCAACCACGGCCGCGCGGGCGCCCACCGCCTCGGCTATGGCACCGGCGTCGCGCCGGGACGCATCGACGGCGGCGTGCGCCCCTGTCGCGGCCGAGATGAGCAGCGCGACAGCCACCGTGGCATGGAAGCTGCCTCCGGCTCTGTCTTTCCCGGCTCTGCCTTTCCCGGCTCTTTCCCGTGCTTCCATTAGGCGGCCCGCCCTTGTGCGGCCCGGGCTGGCCCGCCCCGCACGCCACAGCAGAAGGCCGGCGACCGTCGCCATGCCGGCGCAGAGTCCGGCGAGCACGGCCACCGGCAGCCAGTTTCCGGCGATGGCGGTTGCCCAGGCCATAAGGGCCGGCGGTACCAGCCGGATGTCCGTCCGCGGGCGCCGCTCGGCCGTGGGCCGTTTCCCGGGCCGGTCGCGTGCCGCCAGGCGCAGGAGGTGCAGGCTCAAGCGCGCTGCGGCCTCAAGAGGGACATACTGCGGCGGCCGGGGGCTGCGCGTGGCCATGTCAGACGCTCACCAGGGGCAGCAGCGCCTCGAGTAGCTTCGGGCCGATGCCGTCCACCGCATCGAGTTCCTGCACTGTCTTGAAGCGGCCGTGTTGCCGGCGCCAGTCCACAATCCGCTGCGCCAGCACGGGTCCGACGCGCGGCAGGGTTCCCAATTCCTCGAGGCCGGCAGTATTGAGGTTGATCTTGCGTCCGTCGGCGCCCTGGCCGGCGCTGCCGGCGCTACCTGCGCCGCCCGTGCCGGAGGCGGGCCCGCCGGCACCCGCGCCGGATGCGCCGGACGGATCGGGTTCGCCGCGGGCAGGGACGAAGACCTTCTGACCGTCTTCCAGCACGGCGGCAAGGTTGAGCCGGTCCGGATCTGCCGTGGCTGTAGCGCCGCCCGCGGCGCTGATGGCATCGTGCAACCGGCTGCCGGGCGGCACCTGGACCACTCCGGGCGTGGCTACCGCACCGGCGACGTGCACGGTGATGCTGGCCGCGCCGGCGCCGGAATCGTCTCCGGACGGCGACGCAGGGATCACGGAGGCGAGGCCGGATTCCTCTACCGCGGCGGGTGCGGGTTCGCTCAGCGGCGCCACCCGGGGCCCTCCGGTGCCTGCCTGCCACCAGAAGCCACAACCCATCGCCAAGGCGACGAGTCCCAGCAGCGCCGCCGCCCGCAGTCCGGTCCCCACCCTCACGCGGACCGCTCCAGGCGCCCCTCCTTCGCGCCCGTTGCCGGAGCGCCGGTACCCGCTGTGTCGGTTTCCACCGCTCCCGCTGCCGGCAGGACCGTGCCCGTTAAGCCCGGACGACACCTGCACGTCCAATAACCCCGGGGAGCGGCCGGTATCCTGTCCGGCGGGCCGCGACTCCGCCGCATGCCGGCAGGCCCGGGAATGCCCGGCGTCCACAGCATTGCCTGGCCCGCCGAGCGTCGCCGCCAGGCGTGCCCGGGCAGGCTTTACTCCCCTGGCGGTTTCAGCTCCCGGGCTCCGGCGCGACATGGGAACGACACTAGGAGATCCCCGACCCCTAAAACATCGGGGTCCGGGCGTATGTGGATATACCCGCGTAATCCGCGTATTTTTGCGGTGCCGTCCAAGTATTCCCTACGCTGGTGCCTGTTTGGACCCGGTGGTAACGTCGGCATCCAATCGAGAGTAGCTTGCCGGCTGGGGGCAACCCTGATCGCCTGGGTGTCTTCGCCAGGCGTCGAAAGCTGGTGTGCAATGACGAAGGTGTTCGGGTCGGCGGCGGCCATCGCGCTGGGTGGCGTGCTGCTGTCGACTCCGCCGGCCCTGGCAGACGCAGCGCAAGCTACCTCGACCCAGGTCGTCAAGTTCTCGCTGGACGGCAGCTACTGCCCGCAACACGGCTTGTACGGCATCTCCCACGTGAGCGTTGATGGCACGGCGGGCATGACAGCGGACCAGAACTTCATCTGGACCACCCAGCAGGCCGCCACGTCCATCCACCAGGTTCCGCCGGCCGGCGCCATTGCCAATGTCACGATCGTCTACCACTGCAACGTGCAGGTGCTTTGGTGGCTGGAGCCCGGCAGCGCCCACAAAGTGAACACGTCCGTGTGGGTCAACGGCTCGGGTGACCAGCCCAGCTACACCATTAAACCGAACCAGCCGGTGCCGCAGCCGCCCGCACCCGGTCCGACGGCCCAGCCAACGCAAGCTCCGGCGCCCGGACCAACTGCAGGGCCGACGGCCCAGCCAACGCAGGCACCCGCACCCCGGCCGACAGCCCAGCCAACCCAGCCGCCAACACCCGGACCGACAACTCCGGCGGCGCCGTCCGCACTGCAGCCGCCGCCGTCGTCCGCCCTCCTGCAGATCACCCAGCCGGCGAAACAGCCCGCTGCCGGGCCGACAGCCCAGCCAGCGCCGGCCGTGACCCCCACGCCCGCCCCCGCGCCCGGGCAGCCCACGCCGCAGCCCACGCTGACGCCGGCACCTCAGCCGACGCCGTCCACCACCCCCACGTCCGGGCAGGCAGAGCCGACGTCGGAGCCGACCCCGCAGCCCACGACGACGAGCGCTCCCCCGCCGACCACTGCCCCGCCGACGTCGGAGCCTGAACCGTCGGCGCGGGCAACGTCCAAGCCGACGGCGTCGGCGACGCCGCGGTCAACGGCCTCCGCCACGCCGAAGTCCGGGGCGACGCCCAAGTCGGGGCCCACGCCTACGCCGTGAGACGCGGCGCGGCGTCGGGGCCTGTTGCTGGGGCCTACTGCTGGTAGGTGATGTAAGCCTCGTACTGCACCCGCCACTTTCCGGCATCCTTGGGGTCCGGCACGGTGGTGGTGAGGAATTGGACGCTGGTTACCTGGCCTTTGAGGTATTTGAGCCATTTGGTCACCTCTTCCGCCACATCGCGATCGAACTGGGCTACGTGGTGCACCTGCATTGACATCGTGGCCTCCGGATACCGGGTGGGTTCAGTGCAGTGACTTTACCGCCCGCGCACCGTTCCGGCCAGAGCCTCGCCCGCAGGCCTACACGTCCGATTCCCCAACGATCACCGCCAGTACGCCCAGCCCCGCGTGGGCCGCCAGGACGGCAGGAAGGGAGCTGATCTGGGCCGGCGGACAGTCGGGCAATGCAAGGGCCAGGCGCCCCGCAAGCTCTTCGGCCTCGGCGCGGTTGCCGAAATGATGCACGGCCAGCCGCGCCTGCCCCGCCGGGCGTGCCGAGGCATCTGCGATGACGATTTCCTCCAACCGCGCGATGGCCCGTGCCGCGGACCTGACCTTTTCCACCGGAATGACCCGGCCGCCGTCGACGGCGAGGATGGGCTTGATGGAGAACATGGTTCCCCAGAGTGAGGCCGCTGCCCCGATCCTGCCGCCCCGGCGAAGCTGCTCGAGGCTGGGAACGTAGAAGTAGACCTTGGTGCGGTCCAGCCGGTCCTGGGCGGCGGCCTTCACCCCGGCGGCGTTCGTCCCGCGGGCCGCCGCAGCGATGGCACTCTGCACGCCCATCCCCTGGGCCATACCAACTGTGCGGGTGTCGAGGACCTCCACCGGGATGCCGACCCGTCCGGCCGCCAGGCGTGCGGCGTCTGCAGTGCCGGACAGCTCCCCGGAGATGTGGAGGGACACCACGGACCGGAAGCCGCGTCCGGCGGCGGCCCGGTAGGCATGTTCGAACTGCCCCGGTGACGGACGGGAGGTCTTGACGGGCTTGCCGCCGGCCAGGGCCACGGCGATCTTCTCGCCGATGTCATCCTCGCCTTCGCCGTAAATCTCGGCGCCCACCATCACGGGCATCGGCACCACTGTCAGGCGGCCGTCAACGGTGAACTCCCGGACCCAATCGGCCGGGAGCGCCGCGGCCGAGTCCGTGACCACCGCCACCTCCGCAACTGCGGCGGGAACTGCTTCCGGGACACTGCCGGCCTTAGGGCCCGGCCGCAGGCGGACAAGCCGCTCCCGCAGCCGCGGCCAGGCGGGGTCACGGTCTGGCATGAGGGACCTCCTGCTGTCGGGAAAACATGAACCGGGTCACCAGCCACAGCGTATCCTGCCCGCGGGCCGGCCTTAATGACGGCATTCCTGGAGACAGCACTGGCCGCCGGCGGCTGCCGGCGGCCAGTCTCAGGCTATTGTGTCAGGCTACGACACCAGGCTAGGCCGGAACGATGTTGACCAGTTTAGGCGCCCGCACGATCACGGTGCGCAGGGCGCGGCCGTCGAGGGCCCGCTGGACGTTCTCCGAGGCCAGCGCCAGTTCGCGCAGTGCGTCCTCGGAAATGTCCGGCGCAACCTCCAGGCGGTCCCGCACCTTGCCCTGCACCTGGACGACCGCGGTAACCGTGTCCTCGACGAGCAAGGCGTCATCGTGCGTGGGCCAGCCCGCGTTGGCAACCGACGCCGGGTGTCCCAGGACGTTCCAGAGATCCTCGGCGGTGTACGGCGCAAAGAGGCTCAGGATCACGGCAACGGCTTCCGCGGCCTCACGGACGGCGGGGTCCGCCCCGCCCGCACCGGCGGCTGCGTCGATTTTCTTGCGCGTCGCGTTGACCAGCTCCATGAGCTTCGCCACCACCACGTTGAACTTGTTGGAGTCCAGCAAGGCCTGCGCGTCGGCGATGGTGCGGTGGGTGACGGTGCGCAGGGCACGGTCACCGGTGGAGAAGTCGACGCCGGGTTCGCTCGCCACGTCCTGGCCGAGCCGCCAGGCCCTGGCAAGGAATTTCGCGGAGCCCGACGGCGACACGTCCGCCCAGTCGACGTCATCTTCCGGCGGGGAGGCGAAGATCATGGTCAGGCGCACGGCGTCGACGCCATACTTGTCCAGCTGCTCGCCGAGGTCCACGCCGTTGCCCAGGGACTTGCTCATGGCCTTGCCGCCGTTGAGCACCTGGCCCTGGTTCAGCAGCGCCCGGAAAGGTTCGTCGGCGTCGATCATGCCGAGGTCGTGGATGACTTTGGTGAAGAACCGCGCGTAGAGCAGGTGCAGGATGGCGTGCTCGACGCCGCCGACGTACTGGCCCACCGGCATCCAGTCGTTGATCTTGGCCGGATCGAAGGGGCCCTCGGTGAACTGCGGGGAGACGAAGCGCAGGAAGTACCACGAGGAGTCCACGAAGGTGTCCATAGTGTCCGTGTCGCGCTTTGCCGGCCCGTGGCAGTCGGGGCATTCGACGTTGACCCAGGCCTCGGCGGCGGCCAGCGGTGAGGTGCCTTTCGGGGACAGGTCCTCGCCGCGCAGGTCCGCCGGCAGGGTGACGGGCAGCTGGTCGTCCGGGACCGGGACCTCGCCGCAGGCCGGGCAGTGGATGATGGGGATCGGGGTACCCCAGAAGCGCTGCCGGCTGAGCAGCCAGTCACGCAGGCGGAAGTTCACGAACTTTTCGCCGGTCCCCTGCTCCTCCAGGATCGCGATGGCGGCCGGGATGGCCTCGGCCTTCGCCAGCCCGTCCAGTGCGCCGGAATTGATCAGGGTGCCCTCGCCGGCGGTGGCCGTGCCGGAGACGGCGGGGTCTTCCTCGCCGGTGTCCAGTACTGCCCGGACTGGCAGGTCGAAGGTCTTGGCGAAGTCGAGGTCGCGCTGGTCGTGGGCTGGGACGGCCATGATGGCGCCCGTGCCGTAGTCGGCCAGAACGTAGTCCGCCGCCCAGACGGGCAGCTTCTCGCCGTTGAGCGGGTTGATCGCGTAGCGGCCGGTGAAAACGCCCGTCTTCTCGCGCTCGGTGGACTGGCGCTCGATCTCCGACAGTGCCTTGACCTGTTCGCGGTAGGCGTCCAGGGCGGCGGCGTGCTCCCCGGTGACGAGTTCGACGGCGAGCGGCGCGTCGGCCGCGACGACGAAGAACGTGGCGCCGTAGAGGGTGTCCGGGCGGGTGGTGAAGACCGTGACGTCCTTGGCGGGCTTGCCGCCTTCGGCCTCGATCACGAAGTTGACGTGGGCGCCCTCGGAGCGCCCGATCCAGTTCTTCTGCATGGCCAGGACGCGCTCGGGCCAGTGCCCGCGCAGTTCGTCCATGTCATCGAGCAGCCGGTCCGCGTAGTCCGTGATCTTGAAGTACCACTGGTTCAGGGACTTCTTGGTGACCGGCGTGCCGCACCGTTCGCAGGCCCCATTGACCACCTGTTCGTTCGCCAGCACCGTCTGGTCCTTGGGGCACCAGTTGACCGGGGAATCCTTGCGGTAGGCCAGTCCACGCTCATAGAACCGCTTGAAGAGCCACTGGGTCCAGCGGTAGTACTCCGGGTCCGAGGTATGCAGGCGGCGGGACCAGTCCGCCGAGATGGCGTAGCGCTTGAACGACGCCGCCTGGGTGTCGATGTTGGCGTAGGTCCATTCGCTGGGGTGCGCGTTGCGCTTGATTGCGGCGTTCTCGGCGGGCAGGCCGAAGGAGTCCCAGCCGATCGGATGCAGCACGTCGTAGCCCTGCTGGCGCAGGTACCGGGCCACCACATCGCCCATCGCGAACGCCTCGGCGTGGCCCATGTGAAGGTCACCGGACGGGTACGGGAACATGTCCAGCACGTAGCGGCGTTCCTTCGAGCCGTCGTCGAGCGGCGTGAAGACCTTCAGGTCCTCCCAGACCTGCGGCCACTTGGCTTCCATCGACGCGAAGCTGTAGGCACCTTCCTCGGGCGCCTCCGCCGCGGCTGCTGGTGATCCGGTCTGTGTTTCCGGCTGAACGCTCACTGCTGGCCTCTTCTGTTCTACGCGGCCTGTCATGACAAGCCTGCCTGCCTTCAGGCCTGCCTGCCGCCAGGCCTGTTTCCTTCAAGTCTGCATGGTCAGGGCCGGTGGTCCGGCCTGACTGCTGTTCCCGCGCGCTGCTCCTGTCGCCGCCGTGTGTTCAGTGCCAGGCTACGAGCCGGGCACGCGAAGCCTGGAGATATAACGGCCCGGACACACAAAAGCCCCTCGACATGGAGGGGCCGCCGCTCGGCAATCCGAAGCCAACAGGTTCGAGGCCTCGTCGGGATGCCGGGCGGCTAACTAAGCAGGAGCACAGCGCGCATAGGACCACTTTAGCCCCTCGGGCTGGTTCGCGCTGAACCGGCGGCCCTGTGCGGTGGGCAGCGCCGGCCGGCACGGCCCGCCCGCCGGGGCTGCGGGACCGGCGGCCGAACTCCTGCGCCCCTGCCAGGTAACCCAAATTGTTATGTCCGCGGCACCCGCGCAGCCGGGGTACTTACGCTGGCATGCCGTCGGCAGCCGGGCACGTGATTTGGAGACAACATCTGGTATCGGGTGGCGGATTCACCCGTAAAAACTGCGGACTACCCGCGTGAACGACAGCGCCGCGGCCGCCACTTCCACGAACAATCCGGCAAAAAACGCATTATAGCCCAAGTTACTGAAAGTAAAGCTGGAAATCCCCGCAGAGAGCCTTACAACTTGGATCTTGTCAAACGAATCGAATGGGAACACTATTCCTTAAAGATCGGCAATTTGGATCTCGTGGGGGGACTTGCACATGGTCTCGGGTTGAGGAGCCTGTCATGAGTCGCTTGCGCAATGTTTCCTTGCAGCCACACAAAACCGCCGCCCCCGGCCTCCGCCGCGGCGTCCTGGAACAGGGTTAGCCATGTTCGGCTGGATCACCCGTTTCAGTCTGCAGTTCCGCATCCTGGTTCTCGCCCTGGCCGGCGGACTAATTGCTTTCGGGGCCGTGAACGCCCCGCACGTCGCCATCGACACCATGCCCGAATTTGCGCCCGCGCATGTCGAGATCCAGACCGAAGCCCTGGGGCTGTCCGCAGCCGAGGTCGAACAGCTCATCACCTCTCCGATGGAAGCCGACCTGCTGAACGGGGTGGCCTGGCTCGATGAGATCAGGTCCAAGTCCGTTCCGGGCCTGTCCTCGATCGAGCTGGTCTTCGAACCGGGCACTGACCTGCTGCGCGCCCGCCAGCTGGTGGCCGAACGGATGACCCAGGCCCACGCGCTGCCAAACGTCTCCGCCCCGCCGCTGATCATGCAACCGCTCTCGTCCACGAGCCGCGTGCTCATGGTCCGGCTGAACTCCCAGCAGCTCTCCGGCATCGAAATGTCGGTCCTCGCGCGGTGGAAGATCAAGCCGCGGCTGATCGGCATTCCGGGCGTCGCCAACGTGTCCATTTGGGGCCAGCGCGAACAGCAGCTCCAGGTTGAGGTCACCCCCGCGCAGCTGCGCGATAAGGGAATCACCCTGGAACAAGTCATCAAGACCGCGGGGAACGCCGTCTGGGTCTCTCCGCTGACCTTCCTTGAGGCATCCACCCCCGGCACGGGCGGGTTCGTCGAGTCCCCGAGCCAGCGCCTGGGCATTCAGCACGTCCTGCCCATCCGGACGCCGGCCGACCTGTCCAACGTCAGCGTCGAAGACGCCGGCTCGCCCCTGCTCCTGGGCGACATCGCCCAGGTCAAGGAGGACCACCAGCCGCTGATCGGCGACGCCGTGGCCGGCCAGGATGCGGGCCTCCTGCTGGTCGTGGAAAAGTTCCCCGGGACCAGCGCGCTGCAGGTCACCCGGGACATTGAGGCTGCCTTGAAGGACATGCAGCCCGGGCTGACCGGCATTCAGATGGACACGTCCGTTTTCCGGCCCGCTACGTTCCTGCAGGATGCCGTGGACGGGCTGGGGGTGGCGCTGCTGGTGAGCCTGCTGCTCGCCGTTGCGCTGTTCTGGTTGCTCTTCCGCTCCTGGCGGGTCGCCGTGATCGCCTTGGCAGCCGTCACGACGACGGTCATGGCGGCTGTAGTGGTGCTCTACCTGGTCGATTCCACCCTCAACATTTCAACCCTCGCCGGCCTCTTGCTGGGGACCTTCGTCATTGTCGGAGACATCGTGGAGGATCTCCAGGCGCAGCGGCGCCGGCCCCCGAAGGCCGGCGAGACAGAGACGGACGCCACTCTCCGGTTCCGCATGGTCCAGCTGGTCCGCAGCGTCCGCACGCCGCTGTTCCACGGCTCCCTCATCATGGCCGTGGCACTGATCCCCACGCTCTTCGTCACCGGCGTCGGCGGTGCGTTCTTCCAGCCGCTGTTCTGGTCCATGGCCCTGGCGCTCACGGCCGCCATGCTGGTGGGCTTGTCGGTGACCCCGGTACTGGCCTATCTCCTGCTGCCCCGGGACACGGTCCGGCACGACGAGCCGGCCGCCGCTGCCCGGGCGGGTTCCTACTACGACCGGGCCCTCGAAGGCGCACGTTCCCGCAAGGCCCTCAGCCTCGTGGCGGTCGCCGTCGTTGGCCTGCTGGGCCTTGCCGCCGCATCCCAGCTGGTCGGCAACCGTGCCGTGGTTCCGACGATTCCGGACCGGACGCTCCTGGTGCAATGGGACTCCATGGCCGGCACATCCAACGACGAGGTCCGCCGGCTGGCATCCAGGGCATCCGATGAACTGCGCGCCCTGCCGGGTGTCTCGGGAGTCGGCGGCCATATCGGCCGCGCCATCTCCTCCGACCAGGTCGTGGGGAACAGCTCCGCGGAGCTCTGGGTGTCCGTCACGCCGGACGCCAACTTCAGCGAGACGGAACAGGCGGTCCGCGACGTCGTCCAGGGCTATCCGGGTATCGCCAACAACGTGGTGAACTACTCCCAGCAGAAGATCGGCGCCCAGGGCAGCAGCATGGACCCGGGATTCGCCGTCCGCGTCTACGGGACGGACATGCCGGTCCTGCGCGAGAAAGCCGAAGAGGTCCGCAGGGCCCTCGAGAAGATCGACGGCGTGCAGAACCCCACCATCAACGCCGGCGCCATGACCCCCATCGTCGAAGTCGAGGTCAACCTTGCGGCGGCGCAGAAGGTCGGCATCAAACCCGGCGACGCACGCCGCGCCGCCGCAGCCCTGATGCAAGGCATCGTGGTCGGCAACCTCTTCGAACAACAGAAGGTCTTCGAAGTGGTGGTCCGCGGCGCAGTTGACGTCAGGGACGACCTGACGAGCATCCGCGAACTGCTCCTCGACACGCCCGACGGCGGCCAGGTCCAGCTTGGCCAGATCGCCGACGTCCGGCTGGTTCCCAATGAGGTCGTGATCCAGCACGACGACACGTCCCGCCGGATCGACGTCGTGGCCGACGTCAGCGGACGCCCGCTGGCCGACGTCCAGCGCGATATCACCGCGGCGATCGACAAGATCCAGTTCCCGCTCGAGTACCACGCCGAAATCCCGACCAAGTACGCCCAGGTCCAGGCAGCCGACACCCTGCTGCTCTGGCTGGCAGCAGCCGCCCTCCTCGGGGTGTTCCTGCTGCTCCAGACGGCGGTCCGGAGCTGGAAGCTGGCCCTGGCCATCTTCCTGGCACTGCCGGCCGCGCTGGCCGGGGCGGCCATAGCCGCATGGTTCGCCGGCGGCGCCATCTCCGCGCTGGCGCTCACGGCCTTTGCCGCCGTCCTGGCCATCGCCGGACGCCATGCCGCCCTCCTTTCGGCCCGCACGGACGAGCTCTGGCGGGCAGCCCCGGGAGAGTCCCCCGGCACGGTCGTCATGATGGCAGCCCGGGACCGGGTGTCGCCCATCCTGAAGTCCGGCCTCATCACGATGGCGGTCCTGATCCCGCCGGGACTGTTCGGCGGCGCCGTGGGCTCTGCCCTGCTCGGTCCGATGGCCCTGATCATCGCCGGCGGCCTCATCACGACAACACTCGTCGGCATCTTCGTACTCCCCCTGCTCGCACTCTGGTTCGGGCCGCGGACCGCCCCTGAAGAGTGGGCCGAAGTGTACGAAGCCGAAACTCCCGTTCAGCCTGATTCGCAGGAAAAGGTGGAAGCAAAATGACCAGCCACAAGCCCCAACCCCGCCAGGCTATGGCGGCCGCAGTCTGCGCAACGCTTCTGTTCGCCCTCCCGGCATGCGCGCAGTCCGCGGCGGTGACACCCGCCGCCGCCGGTTCGGCCCCCGTCAAGGTGGAGAAGAACGCCACCACCGGCATCGCCAAGCTGACCCTGACCGAACAAGGCCTGGCCCGGATCCAGCTGAAGACGGTGCCAGTTGCCGCGGGCGCCGGAACGGACGTGTTGCTGCCGTACGCCTCGCTCCTCTATGACGCCAGCGGCAAGACCTGGGTCTACACCAACCCCGCCCCGCAGGTGTTCGAGCGCCAGGCGGTTACCGTCAGCAAGATCGAATCAGGCGTTGTCACGGCCACCAAGGGCCCTGCCGTGGGAACACCGGTGGTGACGGTGGGCGCGGTTGAACTCTTCGGCGCCGAGTTGAACACGGGTAAATGACATGCGCCGGATAGTTGCGGCGAGCATCAGGTTCAGATCGATCATCATCGCGCTCGCCGCGGCGCTGATGATCGTGGGCGGCGCGCAACTGAGCAGCGCATCGGTGGACGTCTTCCCGGAGTTCGCCCCGCCCAAAGTGGAGGTCCAGACAGCCTGCCTGGGACTGACCGCCGCCGAAGTCGAGGAACTGGTGTCGGTGCCCATGGAGGAGGCGTTCAACGGCATCGACGGGCTCGACCACATGCGTTCGAAGTCTGTCCCCCAGCTGTCGTCGATCGTGATGGAATTCGAGAACGGCACGGACTTGCTCACCGCCCGGCAGTTGGTGTCGGAGCGCCTGGCTACGGTCATCCCGACCCTGCCCACCTGGGCGGCCCCGCCGCTGATGCTGCAGCCGTTGTCCTCGACCAGCCGCGTCATGAAGATCGGCCTGTCCTCGGACACACGGTCCCTGATCGAGATGTCCATGATTTCCTACTGGAACATCAGGGCCCACCTGCTGCGGGTGCCCGGGGTAGCCAATGTGGCCATCTGGGGCGAACGCCTGCAGATGCTCCAGGTGCAGGTTGATCCGGCCAAGCTGGCCGCCAACAACGTCACGCTGGAAAACGTGATGAACTCCACCTCCGATGCCCTGGATGCGGGCCTGCTGCAATACTCCCCGGGCGCCCTTATCGGCACGGGCGGCTCCATCGATACCCCCAACCAGAGCCTCGGCATCCGGCACGTGCAGGCCATCAGGTCCCCGGCGGAGCTTGCGCAGGTGGCCCTCGAGGAGCGTGAGGGCCTGCCTCCCCTGCGGCTCGCCGACGTCGCGAACGTCGTGGAGGACCACCAGCAGCTGATCGGTGACGCGGTAATCAACGGCGGCCCGGGCCTGATGCTGATTGTCGAAAAGCTGCCGTGGGGCAACACACTCGAGGTCACCCGGGGAGTGGAGGAGGCCCTCAAGGAACTCCAGCCCGGCCTGACCGGGATCGCAGTGGACACCACCTTGTTCCGGCCGGCCTCCTTCATCGAGGAGTCCCTCGGCAACCTGAGCCTCGCACTCCTGCTCGGCTGCCTGCTGGTGGTCCTGGTGCTGAGCGTCTTCCTGTTCCAGTGGCGCACGGCGCTGGTCAGCGTGACGGCCATCCCGTTGTCGCTGATGGCGGCCGCCCTGGTGCTGTACTGGACCGGAGGCACGATTAACACGATGGTGCTGGCGGGGCTGGTGATCGCCGTCGGGGTGGTGGTGGACGATGCGATCATCGACGTCGAGAACATCGTCAGGCGGCTCCGTCAGCACCGGGCCGGCGGCGGGACGGCCAGCACGGCCAGGGTGGTGGTCAATGCCTCCCTCGAGGTCCGCGGACCGATTGTCTACGCCACGTTGATCATCGTCGCCGCCACGGTGCCGATCTTTTTCCTGGACGGGCTCACGGGCGCCTTCTTCCGGCCGCTGGCTGTCTCGTACACCCTCGCGGTGCTGGCGTCCATGCTGGTGGCTCTCACGGTCACCCCGGCGATGGCGTACATCTTCCTCCGGAACGCCAAGCTGGAGGACCGGGACCCGCCCGTGGTCAGGGTGCTCAAGCGCTGGTACGGCAAGCTGCTGCGGCCCATGGTCCGCCGCCCCGCCCCGGGGTATCTGGCCCTGGGCGCCCTGGGGGTCATCGGCATCGTCGCGGCGCCGCTGCTGGGCCAGTCGCTGCTCCCGTCGTTCAAGGAGCGGGATTTCCTGATGCACTGGCTCACCCAGCCCGGCACGTCGAACGCCGAGGAAGTCCGGGTCAGCCAGTTGGCCTGCAAGGAGCTCATGACCATCCCGGGAGTGAACAACTGCGGGTCCCATATCGGACAGGCCTTCAACGCCGATGAGGTGGTGGGCGTCTACTTCGGTGAGAACTGGATCAGCGTTGACCCCTCGGTGGACTATGACGACACCCTGGCCTCCATCCAGGAAGTCGTGGACGGTTACCCCGGAATCGTCCGGGACGTCCAGACCTACCTGAAGGAGCGGATCCGTGAGGTGCTGACGGGCACCGGTTACGCCGTCGTCGTGCGCGTCTACGGCGACGACCTCGCGACATTGCGCCAGGAGGCTGACAAGATCAAGGGCATCCTGGGCGGGATCGACGGGGCCCTCGGCGCGAAGGTCGCGCTCCAGACGAGCATTCCGCAGATCAATGTGGAAGTGAACCTGGAGGCGGCGAACAAATACGGGCTGAAGCCTGGCGACGTGCGCCGCGCCGCGGCGACGCTGGTCTCCGGTGAGGAAGTCGGCGACGTCTACCGCGACGGCAAGGCCTACGACGTCCAGGTGTGGAGCGCACCGGAGATTCGGACCAGTGTCACGAGCATCGAGAACCTTCCCCTCGACACACCGAGCGGGCAAAGGATCCGGCTGGCTGACGTCGCCACGATCGCCGTCAAACCCACCCCGAACGTCATTGAGCGTTCGGAGGGATCCAGGCGCATCGATGTCAGCGCGAACGTCAAAGAAGGTGACCTGGCCAGGGTCGTGGAGAAGCTGAAGTCCGAGATGGAGTCGGTGGAGTTCCCCGTCGGCTACGAAGCAGTGGTCCTCGGCGAATACGCCGAACGCCAGGCCGCCTCACAGCGGCTGCTGCTCTACTCGGTGGGCGCGATCATCGTCGTCTTCCTGCTGCTCCAGGCCGCGTTCCGGAGCTGGCGTCTGGCGGTCCTGGCCATCCTGACGCTCCCGGTCGCGTTGGTCGGCGGCGTGATTGCCGCCCACCTCAGCGGCGGGATCCTGTCCCTGGGCTCCCTGGTCGGCTTCCTGACGCTCATGGGCATCGCCGCCCGCAACGGCATCCTGCTCATCAACCACTGCCAGCATCTGGAACAGTACGAGGGCATGGCCTTCGGACCGGCCCTGGTGTTGCGGGGAGCGTCCGAACGGTTGTCGCCGATTCTGATGACCACGCTCGCCACGGCCCTGGCCCTGGTGCCGCTGGTGGTGATGGGGAACCTGCCCGGCCACGAAATCGAGCACCCGATGGCCGTCGTGATCCTCGGCGGCCTGGTGACCTCGACCCTGGTCAATCTGTTCATCGTTCCCTCGCTCTACCTGCGGTTCGCCAAGAAGGGCGCGCCAAGGGACCGGGGGCCCCGCCAGCCCGAGCCGGTCGCCGCGGCGTAGTAACCAACCCACCATCACGGAGAGGCCAGTCAAATGTCTCCACGAACCACGAGATTCACCGCTTACGGCACCGCACTGCTGTTGCTGGTGGGGTCGCTGACGGCAGCGACGGCGGCAGCGGCTGCGGCAATAACACCTGCGGCAACAACACCGGCGGCAACACCGGCGGCCGCCGGTTCCCAGGAGCTGTGCGGCCCCGGCTCGGCGCTGACGTTCAACCGTTCGGCCTTCCCGGCCAAGCCGGCGGTCGACAACAAGTGGCTCACGCTCAAGCCGGGCATGCAGTACACCACCACGGGGAAGGTCGTCTCCGCGGAAGGCACGTCCGTCCGCAAGGTGGTCAGCACGGTCACCGGGCTGACCAAGGTCATCGACGGGGTCAAAACGATCGCCATCTGGGACCGCGACTACTCCGACGGTGAACTCGTCGAATCCGAGCTCGCGTTCTTCGCGCAGACGGAAAAGGGTGCGGTCTGGCTCTTCGGCGAGTATCCGGAGGAGTATGAGAACGGCAAGCTGGCCGGCGCGCCCAGCACCTTCATCAGCGGCATCGACAAGGCCCGGGCCGGGATCGCGATGCTAGCCGAGCCGCACCGGAACACGCCGGCGTACGTGCAGGCCTACGCGCCGAGCGTGGACTTCCTGGATTGCGGCGACGTCAAGGACAAGCACCTGTGCGTCTGTGTCCCGACGGGATGCTACGACGACGTCATGGTGATCGACGAGTTCAACCCGCTGGATCCGCCCAGCGCCGGCCACCAGCGCAAGTATTACTCGGCCGGGACCGGACTGATCAAGGTGACGGCCGTGGGCGGGGAGGACCAGGAATTCCTGGACCTGGTCAAGATCAAGAAGCTCTCCAGCGCCGAACTGGCCGCCGTCAACGCCCGCGCGCTGGCGATCGACCGCCGGGGCTACTCGGTGAGCAAGGACGTCTACGCCAAAACACCGCGCGCCGTCGTTTCAACGACGTCGGGCCCGGCCTCCTGACCTGACACGGAAGAGCTCCGGCCCGGATACCGGGCCGGAGCTCTTCCGTGCTCTGTTCGCCGTTTACTACTTGACGTCCTCGTCCACCCAGTCCATGGACTTGGTGACCGCCTTCTTCCACAGGCGCATCTGGCGGTCGCGTTCGGCCTGGTCCATCTGCGGCTCCCAGCGCTTGTCCTCGGCCCAGTTGGCCGAGCACTCGCCGAGGTCCTTCCAGAACCCGACGGCGAGGCCGGCGGCGTAGGCTGCGCCCAGCGCCGTCGTCTCGACCACCTTCGGCCGGATCACCGGGACCCCCAGGATGTCGGCCTGGAACTGCATCAGGGCGTCGTTGGCGACCATGCCGCCGTCGACCTTCAGCTCACTCAGCGGCACGCCCGAGTCGGCGTTGACGGCGTCGAGCACCTCGCGGGTCTGGAAGGCAGTGGCCTCCAGCGCCGCGCGGGCGACGTGGTTCTTGTTCACGAACCGGGTCAGGCCGACAATCGCGCCGCGGGCGTCGGAACGCCAGTACGGGGCAAAGAGGCCGGAGAACGCCGGCACGATGTAGACCCCGCCGTTGTCTTCAACGGCTGCGGCCAGCGTCTCCACCTCGGGGGCGCTGCTGATCATGCCCAGGTTGTCCCGCAGCCACTGGATCAGCGAACCGGTGACGGCGATCGAGCCTTCCAGCGCGTAGTGCGGCTTCGCGTCGCCGAGCTTGTAGCCGACCGTGGTCAGCAGCCCGTTCTTGGAGTGGACGATTTCCTCGCCGGTGTTGAAGATGAGGAAGCAGCCCGTGCCGTAGGTGTTCTTGGCTTCGCCGGTGTCGAATGCGGCCTGGCCGAACGTGGCCGCCTGCTGGTCGCCCAGGATGCCGGCCACGGGCACCTCGCGCAGCAGCTGGGAGGTGTGGACCGTGCCGTAGACCTCCGAGGAGGACTTGATGGCCGGCATCATCGAGGCCGGGACGCCGAAGGCATCGAGGATTTCCTGGTCCCAGGAGAGCGTGTCCAGGTCCATGAACATGGTCCTCGAGGCGTTGGTCACGTCGGTGACGTGGACGCCGCCGTCGGTCCCGCCGGTCAGGTTCCACAGCACCCAGCAGTCGGTGTTGCCGAACACCAGGTCCCCTGCCTCGGCTTTGGCGCGGGCGCCTTCAACGTTGTCCAGGATCCACTTGATCTTGGTGCCGGAGAAGTAGGTCGCCAGCGGCAGGCCGACTTTCTGCTTGAAGCGTTCCGGCCCCCCGTCCTTGGCCAGTTCGTCGACGATCGGCTGGGTGCGGGTGTCCTGCCACACGATGGCGTTGTAGACCGCCTCACCCGTGGTCTTGTCCCAGACGACGGCCGTTTCGCGCTGGTTGGTGATGCCGACGGCGGCGATGTCATGTCGGGTCAGGTTTGCCTTCGACAGGGCCGAAGCGATCACCTCGCGGGTGTTGTTCCAGATTTCGGCGGGGTTGTGCTCCACCCAGCCGGCCTGGGGGAAAATCTGCTCGTGTTCCATCTGGCCGGAGGAAACAATGCTGCCGCTGTGGTCGAACACGATGGCGCGGGTGCTCGTCGTGCCCTGGTCAATGGCGATTACGTACTGGTTCATGCTGACGTCCTTGTCTGTTGTGCGTGCTTGTCTGTTCAGGGTGCGTGTCTGCGTGGCAGTTGAACTGGCCGTTATTTCGGAAGTACAGCGGGGATGATCGGCACGACGGCCGCCACGATGCCGGCGAGGCCGCCGCCAACGAGCGGTCCGACAACCGGGATCCAGGAGTAGCTCCAGTCGCTGGAGCCCTTGCCCTTCATGGGGAGCAGGGCGTGCGCGATGCGCGGACCAAGGTCACGCGCCGGGTTGATGGCGTAGCCCGTGGGACCGCCGAGTGAAACACCGATGCCGACAACCAGCAACGCGACCGAAAGCGGGCCGAGCCCGGAGGGGGTTCCGCCGAAGGTCAGGATGACGAAGACGAGGACAAAGGTGCCGATGATTTCGGTGACCACGTTCCACAGGTTGGAGCGGATGGCCGGGCCGGTGGAGAAGACGGCCAGCTGGCTCGCCGGTTCGGGCTCGGCGTCGAAGTGCTGCCTGTAGGCCAGCCACATCACGACAGCGCCCAGGAAGGCACCAAGCATTTCACCGCCGAAGTAGGTCAGGGTGGAGGCGGCGTCGACCGGGACGCCGGGAGCGTACAGCTTCTTGCCGTTGAGCAGCAGGCCGAAGGTCACGGCGGGGTTCAGGTGGGCCCCGGACTGGGCGGCAACATAGACACCGGAGAAGACGGCAATGCCCCATCCCCAGGTCACCATCAGGAACCCGCCGTTGTTGCCCTTGGTGCCTCTAAGCGCAACGTTGGCCACCACGCCGCAACCCAGGAGGGTCAGCATTGCGGTACCGAATACTTCGGACAGGAAAACTATTCCAAGAGACATCTTTGACTCCTCTATTTTCTGTTGTCGGTCCTTCGCGAGTTTGAAAGACCGTGGGGCCGGCAGCACGTTCGTGCTGCCGGCCAGCCACTGCGCCGGCCGCCGGGGCGGACCGCGCAGTGCTTGCACCCGGGCTTCCCTGCCCGGGCACGCAAGTCGTATCAGGCGACCAGGCTGTGGACCCGGACACCGTGGAACCGCTGAAGCACCTCCTGCGCGTGGTCGATCTCTTTGGCCCGGCGTGCCGCGTCCCACCCGAGCGGGCCGGAGAGGATGTCGGCAACCTCGTTGAGCAGCTCCCCGGTCACGAGGCCCCGGAAGGCCAGCGACGTGCGCCGGATGAGGACATCCACGAGGTGCCCGATCTGCTCATGGGCGGCCATGAACTCCAGTTCCCGGGTGCTGAGCTCGCGGGTGGAGTGCAGCAGCCGGTCCGGCCGGCCGGACGGTGCGGCGTCCAGGAAGCGAATGACGTCTTCGGCGCGCGTCCCGTAGCGGGTCAGCAGCCCGGTGACCCGGTCCGCGTCGCGGCCGGCCGCCATGTGGGTCTTGATCCAGCGCTGGACGCCGTCCTCACTGTCCGGGAAGCCGGCGCCGCCGCCGATGGCAAGCTTCGCCGTCGAGAGCTTCCGTTCCATGCCGAGTTCGGCGAGGACGTCGTTGCTCAGGTGCTCCGCGAGGGCGCGGAACGTGGTCCACTTGCCGCCCACGAGGCTCAGCACCGCGCCGCCGGCCGCCGCGCGGCGTTCGATCCGGTAGTCGCGGCTGACGAACCCGGGCTGCGTGGCGTCGTGCTTTGGAAGCGGGCGCACCCCGGAGAACGTGTAGACGATCTGTCCCCGGTCCACCGTGACGTCCGGGAACACGTGGCCGATCAGGTCAAAGAAGTAGTCGATTTCTTCCTCGGTGCAGACGGCGTCCTCGGCCATGTCGGCGTCGACGTCGGTGGTGCCGACCAGGACGCGGTCGCCCATCGGGTAGATCAGCACGATCCGGCCGTCGGTGTGCTCGAAGAAGATCTCGCGGCCGCCGCATGCGGCCAGCAGCTCCGGGTGGTCCAGGACGATGTGCGAACCCTTCGTGCCGCCCATGAAGGACGACGCCGCCCCCATAGCCTCGTTGGTCAGGTCCACCCAGGCGCCGGTCGTGTTCACGATGACGTCGGCGGTGAAGTCGAAGACCTCGCCGGTCAGCTCGTCCCGCAATTGGACCGTTGTTCCGGAGCCGGTTGCGGCGCCTGTCCCGGCCGCGCCGTTTCCGTTCCCGCCGGCCAGCGAGACGAGGGAGACGTAGTTGCTCGCCCGGGCGAGGTGGCTGTCCGCGCCGCCGGCCTTTTCGCCGTCCTGCAGGACGTCCAGGGTGAGTCGCTCCGGGTTGTGGACCGAGGCATCGAAGTAGGTGGCCGCGTACTTGATGCCCGGGTGCAGGCGGGGCAGTTCGGCCAGCGCGCGCTTGCGGCCGCGGAACTGGTGGCGCGGGACCGTGCCGCCGTCACGGGAGAAGAAGTCATACATGCTCAGGCCGAGCTTGATCAGGAACGCCCCGCGCTCCGTGGGCTTGCCCTGCTTGTGGGTCAGGAACCGCATGGGCGCGGCCAGGACGCCGGAGAAGGTGCTGAAGATCGGGATGGTGGTCTGCAGCGGCTTGACGTAGTGCGGTGCGATCCGCAGGAGACGGTTGCGTTCGACGACGGATTCCCGGACCAGCCGGAACTCGCCGTTTTCGAGGTAGCGGATGCCGCCGTGAATCATGTGGGAAGACGCGCCGCTGGCGCCCTGGCAGTAGTCCCCGCGTTCCACGAGCGCCACATCGACGCCCTGCAGGGCGAGGTCCCGGAACGTGCCCACCCCGTTGATGCCGCCTCCGATGATCAGAACCTGTGCGTGCCGCCGCGTCCGCAGCTTCTGCACCGAGGCGCGATCGTTGGCCGGTGTGCGGGCTGAGTCCTTCTGTCCCAAAACTGCTCCCTTGGGTTTGGTTAGGTGCGGCGCGCCCCGTGGCGCGGCGCCGTTCAACACTATTCTTTGGAGTAATGGAAAATGGAGTCAAGCACTATGCACAAACGTGCAGACGGGAAATTAAATGACGCCCTCACGCCAGTCCGATGCCCTCCGCGCGGCCCAGTTGTATTACCTCCAGGACCTGACCATGGACGCGATCGCACGCGAGCTCCGGACGTCCCGGTCCACCGTGTCCCGACTGCTGTCGGCGGCCCGCGATTCGGGCCTGGTGCAGATCCAGATCCGCAGCCCGCTGGACACCGGACCGGAGCTGGAAAGCATGATCCGCGCCGAGTACAAGGTGGACGTGCACGTTGTTCCCGTGGTGGACACCCTCAACGAGGCGGAAACACTGGACCGCGTGGCCATGCAGGCCGCCCGGACGATCGGGCCGCTGGTGGACTCCAATGCGATCATCGGCGTCGCCTGGGGCGCCACCCTGAGCGCGGTGAGCCGGCACCTGACCCGCAAGATCACCCATGACAGCGTGATCGTGCAGCTCAACGGTGCCGGCAACATGCAGACCACAGGCATCACGTACGCCTCCGACATCATGCGCCGGTTCGGCAGCGCCTACGGAGCGCGGGTGGAACAGTTCCCGGTACCGGCGTTTTTCGACCACGCGGCGACGAAGACCGCCATGTGGAATGAGCGCAGTGTTCAGCGCATCCTGGACCTGCAGTCCCGGATGAGCATCGCGATCTTTGGTGTGGGCTCTGTCGACGCCGATTACCCGAGCCATGTCTATGCCGGCGGCTACCTCGACGAGGACGACCTGAACGTCCTCGCCACCTCCGATGTGGTGGGCGACGTCGCCACGGTGTTCTTCCGCGCCGACGGGTCCTCGGACGGCATCACGCTCAACGAGCGCTCCACCGGCCCGGACCTCGCCCAGCTCCGGCAGGTGCGGCGCCGCATCTGCGTGGTGTCCGGCGCATCCAAGATCAACGGTCTGCGCGGCGCGCTCGCGGCGGGCCTGGCCACCGACCTGATCCTCGACGAGGCCAGCGCCCGCCGGCTGGTCCGCTTCGACGGGCTGGCCTGAGCGGCGGCGGCGCAGCGCGGCGGGGAAGCGCGACCTGTGGCGGCCGCCGCCTGCCTCGGTCCGCCACTCAGGGGCGCCAGTGGGTAAAGTCAGTGTCATGAGAATCTCTCCCCGGCTGACCCTGAACAACGGCGTGCTGATCGACCGGCTGGGCTTCGGGTTATATAAGGTCCCGCCGGCGGACGCCGCCAACCTGGTCACCATGGCGATCGAGGCCGGCTACCGGCACTTCGATACCGCCGCCATGTATGGCAACGAGACCGGCGTCGGCCGGGGCATCGGCGCCCTGTCCGGCTTCGAGGGCACCGGCGGCGGCCCCGGCGAAACGGCACCCTACGTTTCCCGCGAGGACCTCTTCGTCACCACCAAGGTCTGGAACGACGACCACGGCTACGACGCCACGATGCGGGCGTTCGACACCTCCATCTCCAACCTCGGCCTGGAGTACATCGACCTCTACCTGATCCATTGGCCGTGCGCGCGCCGCGGCCTGTTCCCGGAAACGTACCGGGCTATGGAGACCCTGTACCGCGAGGGCAAAGTCCGCGCGATCGGCGTCTCCAACTTCCAGCCGCAGCACCTGGACCGGCTCCTGGACACGGCTGAAGTGGTGCCGGCGGTCAACCAGATTGAGCTGCACCCCTGGCTGCAGCAGGACGAGCTCCGGGACAAGCACGAGCTTCTGGGCATCCGGACCGAGGCCTGGAGCCCGTTGGGCCGCGGCCAGGTCCTGAAGGATCCGGTCATCCTCGCCCTCGCCGCCGAGCACGACCGCACACCCGCGCAGGTGATCCTGCGCTGGCACCTGCAGCTGGGCAACATTGCCATTCCCAAGGCCAGTTCCTCCGGGCGGATACGCGAAAACCACGAGGTCTTCGACTTCGAACTCTCCCCGCTGGACATGACGGAAATTGCCGGCCTCGAGCGCGGTTTCCGCACCGGCTCCCACCCCGACAACGTGAAATAGGACTCGCCCCCATGGAACAAGTGGACACCGGGTCCTCACGCACGCCCCTGTTCAGCGGCGCACTCGCCGCCCGCACCCGGGCCGCGACCGCCGAAGTTAACGGCGCCGCGGTCGCCTACTGGGTCTACGAACCCGTCCGGAGCACCCCGGAGACCCGCACCATCCTGGTGGTTCACGGGTTCCGCGGCGACCACCACGGCCTGCTCCGGGTAGCCGACCAGCTGCCTGACATGCGCCTGATCATGCCGGACCTGCCGGGGTTCGGCAGCTCGGCCGCCTTTGAAGACACCGAACACAGCGTCGAGGCCTATGGCGGATTCCTGCGCGGCTTCATGGCCGCCCTGGGCCTGGGCGCCGAGACGGTCCTGCTGGGACACTCCTTCGGTTCGATCATCGCCAGCCACTTCGTGGCAGCCAACCCCGGTGCCGTGGCCGCACTGGTCCTGGTCAACCCGATCGCGGCGCCCACCCTCGAGGGGCCCAAGGGCGTCATGACAAGGCTTGCGGTCTTCTACTACGAGGCCGCGGCGCGTCTCCCCGAACGCCTGGGCCTGGCTCTGCTGCGCAGCCAGGCGATCGTGCGGGTAATGAGCGTGGCCATGGCCAAGACCGGCGACAAAGAAATCCGGCGGTTCGTGCACGCCCAGCACAGCGCCTACTTCTCCGCGTTCGCGGACCGCGACAGCCTGTTGCAGGCCTTCAAGGCCTCGGTGGGCAGCAACGTCTCCGAAGTGGCCGCCGGGCTGACGCTGCCCGTGCTGCTCATCGCCGGAGAAGAGGACGAGATCGCGATGCTGGCGGACCAGCACAAACTCGCTGCGCTCCTTCCGGACGGGACCCTGGACGTCATTCCCGGCGTCGGGCACCTGATCCACTACGAAACCCCCGAACCCGCCGCCCGCTACATCCGACGCTTCCTGAAGGAACACGCCGCGTGAAAATTCTCATTGATGCCCGATTCACCCGGCTGGACCACCACGACGGCATCAGCCGCTATGGCGCCAGCCTGATCGCGGCGGCCGCCAAGATCGCCGACGTGTCCATGCTGGTCAGCGACCCGCGCCAGCTCGCACTCCTGCCGGACGTCCCGTACACCCTGATCAACAGCCCGCTCTCCCCCGCCGAACTCTTTGTGGCCGCCAGGGTCAACAAACTGGGCGCCGACGTGGTGGTGTGCCCCATGCAGACCATGGGCAGCTGGGGCCGCAAGTACGCCCTGGTGCTGACCCTGCACGACCTCATCTACTACGAACACCCCGCCCCTCCCGGGTTCCTGCCCGCCCCGGTCCGGGTGCTGTGGCGGCTGTACCACAAGGCGTTCTGGCCGCAGCGGCTCCTGCTGAACCGGGCCGATGTCGTGGCCACCATCAGCTCCACCACCGCGGCCCTGATGTCCAAGTACCGGCTCACCCGCCGCCCGGTCAGGATTGTGGGCAACGCCCCGCAACACGGCCACACGCCGAGGGACCCCGGGGCGGGCGCCGACAAGACGCTGCTCTACATGGGCTCCTTCATGCCCTACAAGAACGTGGAAACCATGATCCGCGGCATGGCGGAGCTGCCGGACATGACCCTGCACCTGCTGAGCCGCATCACGCCGGAGCGGCGGGCCGAACTCGAGATCCTCGCTCCGGCAGGGGCGAACATCGTGTTCCACAACGGGGTGACCGACGCCGAATATGAGGCGCTCCTGGCCCGCACCACGGCGCTGATCAGCCTGTCCCGGGCCGAGGGCTACGGCCTGCCCCTGGTCGAGGCAATGTCGCACGGCACGCCCGTGATCGCCAGTGACATCCCGATCTTCCGGGAAGTCGGCGACGACGCCGTCAGTTACGTCCATCCGGATTCGCCGGCCGAATTTGCCGCGGCCGTGCGCAAGCTCGAGGACCCGGACTTCTGGAAGGCCCGGTCCCGCCGTTCCGTGGAGCGGGCCGCCGACTTCAGCTGGGACGACTCCGCGCGCCGGCTCGTGGCGGCCGCCGAAGAGGCAATCGCGCTGCGGAAGGGGCGCAGGAGCTAAAGAACGTCCACACCGTCGAGGCGCAGCTGCACCGGATCGTCGTTGCGCCTCGCGGCTGCGGCGGCCTTGACCGCCCGCAGCACTGCTGTGGTGTCCGCGGCCCGGGCATAGGGAATGAAGATCAGCGTCCGGACCTCGTCGCCGGAATCCCGCGGCGCCGGCCGCGCCCCGGGGCCGCCGGCCGGCAGCACCAGGGGCGCCGGTCCGGCCGTGCGGAGGACAGCGCCCTGCGCCGCCAACCGCTGTTGCACGGCGTCAGTGAAATGGACGACCGCGGTCCGGCCGCCGGTCACGGACGCGACCCGCACGGCCGGCGGCAGCTGCAGTTCCTGCCGCAGCGCCAGCTCCCGGTTAGCGTACCCGGCCGGGTCCCAGCGGAGCAGGGCGCCGACGCCGGAGGCGTCGTCCGCGGTGATGACCACGAGGCCGCCCTCCGGTGCCGGCCGGACCAGGGCCGCGGCATTGAACCAGCGCCGGACGGCGTCCTCTCCCGCACGGAGGTTTTCCCGGCGCAGCAGCGAGTCGCCGTCGAGGAGCAGAGCCGCCGCGTACCCGCCGCCGGCCACGGGTTCGGCGCCGACTGTGGCCACCACCAGGGCGCTGGTGTCCGGAACGGTGGCCTTGACCTGGTCCCCGGAGGAGGTGACGACCGGCGTGCCCGGGAAGGCCCGGCCCAGCTCTTCGGCAGTGCGGAGGGCGCCGGCGGCGCCGCGCCGGAGCCGTGTGCCGTTACAGGTGCCGCAGCGCCAGGCCGGGGCCGGAGACGAGCACCAGCGGCATTGCGGTATGGCGGCGCTGCCACCGGGTCCGGCAATCGCCAGGGGTCCGCTGCAGGCGTTGCAGCGCGCAGGTTCCCGGCAGGTGTCGCAGACGAGCGAGGGGGCGTAACCGGCCCGGGCCACCTGAACCAGGACGGGACCCCGGAGCAGTCCGTCCTTGGCGGCGCGCCAGGCCGCGCCCGGGAGCCGTGCGATCCGGGCCAGGGGGTCGCGCTCCAGTTCATAGCTGTCCGCCGTGTTCAGCACGCGCGCGACGGTCCGCCGGAGCACGGGGCGCTCCGCCTCCACAGCTCGGGCCCAGCCGGACTCGACGAGCCGCTGCGTTTCGGTGCTGCGTGAATGGGCGGCGAGCAGGCAGGCCGAGCCTTCCTGGGCCGTCCGGAGCAGCAGGACTTCGCGGGTGTGTGCGTACGGGGAGCGTTGTTCGATGTGGAGGTCGTCGCCGTCGTCCCAGCAGACCACGAGCCCGAGGTCGCGGACCGGTGCGTAGGCTGCGGACCGGGTGCCCACCGCCACACCGGCGGCGCCGCTGAGGACGCGCAGGAAATTGCGGTAGCGCGGCGTCTGGCCGTCGTCAGCGGTGAGCCGGGCAACATCGCCGGCAGGCAGAACCTCCGCCAAGGCGGCTTCGACCCGGTCGAGGTCCCGGTAGTCGGGCACCACCACGACGGCCCCGCGGCCGGAGAGCCGCACCGCGGCGACGGCTTCGGCGATGAGCCGCGGCCAGCCGCCGGGGCCGTAGCCCTGCAGGGCCGTCAACACCGCCCGGGGAGACTCCCCCGCGCCGAGGTGGGCCAGGAAGGCCGGACCGTTGCGGTAAGCGGCCCAGCCGCTTGCTCCGCCGGTTGCGGCGGCCTGCGGGGCATCGGCCCCGGGACCTGGCAACCCGGAATCAGGCAGCCCGGAGCCTGACGGATCCTGGCCCAAGAGTCCGGGGTCCAGGCGCCCGCCCGGGGCCAACTCCTTCTCGAGCCGGGCCATCCTCGGCGGCACGGCGACGCGCAGGACATCGCTGACGGTGCCGGCGTAGCGCGCGGCCACCCGGCCGGCCAGTTCCGCCACGGCCGGAGTCAGGACGGGGACAGCGGAAACCACCTGGTGCAGCGGCACGAGGGGGTGGCCGGCGTCGGACTCCGCCACCCTGTCCAGGAGGTAACCCGCAAGTTCCTGGCCGTTGAACTTGACCTTGACCCGGACGCCGGGCCGGGCCTCGGCGTCGAGGGCGGCGGGCACGCTGTAGTCAAACGGCCGGTCCAGGTGCGGCAGGGAGGATTCGATCAGCACCCGCGCCACCGGCAGTTCGGCCGCCAGGGCAGGGCCGGACGCGTGCGCTGATTTGGCTGCAGTGGAGGCCGGGAAGCCCTGTAGTAGGGACAGTTGCTGGGGTTCCCCGGGCGTGCCGCCGGCAGGATCGTAACTCACGGCCCGCACCTCCCCTCCGTATTGACTCGACAACGGCTTACCTCGGACACGTTCGAACCACCAGCCCAAACCAGCTGTAGCCAGACCACCGGTTGGCGGCCTGGCTACAGCTGATCACAAGGCACTGACACTCACGGGAGTGCGACCCTGACGGCGGCCTCTCCGGCATCCACCAGCGTGCCGCGGGAGTGGCCGGCCTTAGGCGTTGAAGAAGGCCTTCAGTTCGTCCACCCGGTCCAGGCGTTCCCAGGTGAAGTCCGGTTCTTCGCGGCCGAAGTGGCCGTGGGCGGCAGTTTTGGCGTAGATCGGGCGCTTGAGGTCGAGGGCGTCGATGATGGCCCGCGGGCGCAGGTCGAAGATCTCGGCGATCGCCGCGCTGATCTGCGCCGGGTCCACCGTTTCGGTGCCGAAGGTCTCAACGTACGTGCCCACCGGCCGGGCCTGTCCGATCGCGTAGGCGATCTGGATTTCGGCGCGCTTGGCCAGGCCGGCGGCCACGACGTTCTTGGCGACCCAGCGCATGGCGTAGGCGGCCGAACGGTCCACCTTCGACGGGTCCTTGCCGGAGAACGCGCCGCCGCCGTGCCGGGCCATGCCGCCGTAGGTGTCCACGATGATCTTGCGGCCGGTCAGGCCGGCATCGCCCACCGGGCCGCCGATGACGAAGGCGCCGGCGGGGTTCAGGATGTTGCGGGTCCGCGAGGTGTCCAGGTTGGACATCGCCATGACCGGCATCACCACATGCTCGGCGAGGTCCGCGCGGAGCTGGTCGAGGCTGGCGCCCTCGGCGTGCTGGCTGGAGATGACCACGGTTTCGACCGAGACCGGGCGGTCGCCGTCGTAGCCCACAGTGACCTGGGTCTTGCCGTCCGGGCGCAGGTAGGCGAGCTCGCCGTTCTTGCGGACCTCGGTGAGGCGTTCGGAGAGCCGGTGCGCGAGCCAGATCGGGACGGGCATGTAGGACGGGGTCTCATCGCTGGCGTAGCCGAACATCAGGCCCTGGTCGCCGGCGCCCTGGAGGTCGTAGTCGTCCTCCTGGCGCCCTTCGCGGGCCTCGAGGGAGTTGAACACGCCGCCGGCGATGTCGTTGGACTGCTGGCCGATCGAGACCGAGACGCCGCAGCGGGCGCCGTCGAAGCCGTTGGCCGAGGAGTCGTAGCCGATGCCCAGGATGGTCTCGCGGACGATCTGCGGGATCTCGACATAGGCGTCAGTGGTGACCTCGCCGGCCACGTGCACCAGCCCGGTGGTGGCCAGCGTCTCCACGGCCACCCGGGACTCGGGGTCCTTGTCCAGCAGGGCGTCGAGGATCGCATCGCTGATCTGGTCACAGATCTTGTCGGGGTGGCCTTCAGTCACCGACTCGGAGGTGAAGAGCCGGAGCGCGGCGGGCGTGGACCCATGGAAGTCAGGGATGTGCAGCGGTAAAGTCACTCAACTACCTTACTGGTTGGGAATCGAACGGCCGACGGCGTGTGTCCCCATGCTAAGGAGACTTTGCTTACGCCGGGCTCAAGCCGGCGGGACAACCCGGCTCAACTCGGCGCTGATCCGGTCTATCACAGCGGCCGCGACGTCGGACTTGGAACCCGACGCCTCTTGGGGTTCGGAGCCGGCACGCGAAAGGATGGCCACGGTGTTGGTGTCCTCACCGAAGACCAAGTCCCGGCCCACCTGGTTGACCACCAGCAGGTCACAGCCTTTCCGGCGCAGCTTGGCCAGGGCGTACTCGAGGACGTCCCCGCCGGCGTCGCCGGTTTCGGCCGCGAAACCGACAATCAGCTGGTTGCGGGCCGCGGCGTCGCGGACTTCGACCAGTTCGCGCAGGATATCGGGGTTGCGGACCAGGTTGATGACGGGATCCGCGACGTCGTCGCGCTTCTTGATCTTGGTCCCGGAGACGTCCGCCGGGCGGAAGTCGGCCACGGCCGCGGCCATGATGACGACGTCGGAGTCGGCGGCCGCGTGCAGCGCCGCCTTGCGCAGCTCCAGCGCCGTTTCAACCCGGACAAGTTCGACGCCGGCAGGCGCGGGGACCTCCATGTGGGCGGCGAGCAGCCGGACCCGGGCGCCGGCGTCGCGCGCGGCGGCAGCGAGGGCGACGCCCTGCTTGCCTGAGGAGCGGTTGCCGAGGAACCGGACGGGGTCCAGGGGTTCGCGGGTGCCGCCGGCGCTGATGGTGACGGTGAGCCCGGCCAGGGGCCGGGCCGCCGGGGCAACGGGGCCGCCCGCGCCGGGAGTGGCCGGCGCGGTGCCGGCAGCGGCCGGAAGCGCCGCGGCGAGGGTCATGGCGGCGGCGAAGATCGCCTCCGGTTCGGGCAGGCGCCCAAGGCCGGAGTCGCTTCCCGTCAGCCGGCCGCTGGCCGGTTCCAGCACAGTGATGCCACGGCTGCGCAGCGTCTCGACGTTGGCCTGGGTGGCCGGGTGCTGCCACATTTCGGTGTGCATGGCCGGGGCCATGATGACCGGGCAGTCGCCGGCCATCAGCAGCGTGTTGGTGAGCAGGTCATCGGCCTGGCCGGTGGCCGCACGGGCCAGGAGGTCCGCGGTGGCCGGGGCCACGACGATCAGGTCGGCCTCGTGGCCGAGGCGGACGTGGTTGACCGTGTGGACGGCATCGAAGACGCTGTTGCTGACGGGGTGCCCGGAGAGGGCCTCCCAGGTGGCGACGCCGACGAAGCGGGTGGCCGCCTCGGTGGGGATGACGGTGACGTCATGGCCGGCTTCAGTAAAAAGCCGGAGGAGCGATGCCACCTTGTAGGCGGCAATCCCTCCCCCGACTCCGAGGACTATGCGCACGTGATCTCCGTCAGCAGGCAGTCTGTTTACTTTGCTCTTCCCGCAGGGGAAATTACTCTGCGGTTTCGATCGGCGTGGAAACGAGCTTGCCTTCGTTGATCTCACGCAGCGCGATCGAGAGGGACTTCTCGTTCAGCTTCGTGTCGACCAGCGGTCCGACGTACTCGAAGAGGCCCTCGTGCAGCTGGGCGTAGTACGCGTTGATCTGGCGTGCGCGCTTGGCACCGAAAATCACCAGTCCGTACTTCGAGTCGGCGGCCTTCAGCAGCTCGTCGATCGGCGGGTTGATGATGCCTTCAAGGTTCGTGGACACGAATTCTCCAAATTCTAACGGGCCGGTACGTCCCGGCGCCTGAGCTACGGGTTCGGGGTCAGCCCCATGAGTGAAACAAGCTCGTCCGCTGCCCGACGAACGTCATCGTTGATGACGGTGTGGTCGAACTCCGGTTCAGCGGCAAGTTCTAGTCTAGCGGTTTCCAGCCTCCGCTGTTGTTCCTCGGCCGTTTCCGTGCCGCGGCCGACCAGCCGGCGGACCATTTCGTCCCAGCTCGGGGGCGCCAGGAACACAAACTGGGCGTCCGGGACGGCCTGCTTGACCTGCCGAGCGCCCTGCAGGTCGATCTCCAGCAACACGGAGCGGCCCTCGGCAATGGCGGCGTCAACGGTGCTGCGCAGCGTGCCGTAGCGGTTGCGGCCGTGGACCACGGCCCATTCGAGCAGTTCGCCGTTCTCAATGAGCGAGTCGAATTCCTCGGCGGACTTGAAGAAGTAGTGGACACCGTCCTGCTCCCCCGGCCGCGGCGGGCGGGTGGTGGCCGATACGGAGAGCCAGACGCCGGGGTAGTTGTCCCGGATGTAGGTGGACACGGTGCCTTTGCCGACAGCCGTCGGGCCGGCGAGGACTGTCAGTCCCGTTTTCTTGCTCACATATTCCTTTGGGCGGTCGTGGGGCAGCCGGGCGGGGCGAGGTGGTGCCAGCCGGGCTATTTGTCGTCAATAAAATCTACCAGCGCCCGGCGCTGGTGGATTCCCAGCCCGCGGACGCGCCGGGACTGGGCGATGCCGAGCTGGTCCATGATGGCCGCTGCCCGGACCCGGCCGATTCCAGGCAGGGCTTCGAGCAGTTCCACGATCCTCATGCGGGCGATGGCGTCGTCGGTTTCGGCGGAACTGATGACGCCGGCGATGGTCAGCTGCCCGGTCTTGAGCCGCTCCTTGGCCTGCGCCCTGGTGGCCCTTGCGGCAGCGGCCTTGCGAAGGGCGTCGGAACGCTCCTGCGGCGTGAGGGGTTTCAAGCTCACTGAAGTCCTCCCTGCATGGCCGGACCGCGAAACCGGCGCGATGGCCGGCGGGCACCCTTGCCCCGACCGTGGTCCTGTCCTGAACCTACCGTCTGGCGGCGGCAGAAATCAATGGAAATCTGCGCGCGTCCCGGGACCGGCGCACCGGTCCCGGGACGCTTTTGGACGCTCTTGGACGGTTCCTCGCCGCGTCAGTCCGCGAGGAGCTCCTCGAGGGTGCGCCGGGCGGCGCCCCGCAGGGCCGACGGCGACGGTCCGGCGCCCAGGATGTCCCGGCTGGAGGTGCCCAGGACCTGGGGGTACGCCGCCCCGAAGGTGCGGCGCAGGTCTTTGGCCGTCGCACCCTGGGCGCCGAGGCCCGGGGCCAGGATCGGTCCGCGGACCGCCGCGAGGTCGAGGTCCAGTTCGGTGAGGGCGGACCCCACGGTGGCGCCGACCACGAGGCCGACGGATCCGAGGGCACCGTCATAGCGGCCGTTTTCCGCCGCGGCCGCCGCCGTGATCCGGCGCGCCACAGAGTCCGCGCCGCCGACGTGCTGCACGGACGCGCCTTCCGGGTTCGAGGTCAGCGCGAGGACGAACACGCCACGCCCGGTCCCGGCCGCGAGGTCCAGTGCCGGCCTGAGCGACTCGAAGCCCAGGTACGGGCTGAGGGTGACCGAGTCCGCGGCCAGGGCGGACCCGTCCCGCAGCCAGGCGTCGGCGTAGGCGGCCATCGTGGAGCCGATGTCGCCGCGTTTGGCGTCCGCGATGGTCAGCACCGAGGCCTCGGCCGCGGCGGCCAGGGTGCGTTCGAGCACGGCGATCCCGGCGGAGCCGTGCCGCTCGTACAGTGCCACCTGCGGCTTGACCGCGGCAGCGAGGGAACCCACGGCCTCCAGGACGGTCAGCGAGAAGCGTTCCAGCCCGGCGGCGTCGTCCGTCAGGCCCCAGCTTTGCAGGAGGGCCGGATGCGGGTCGATGCCGACGCACAGCGGGCCGCGCTCCGCCATGGCCCGGCCCAGCCGGGAGCCGAAGGACTCCCGGCCGGCCGGTTCTGCGGGGCGTGCCTCAGGCATTCTGCAGGGCCTTCAGGTACGCGGCGTGCTCCTGCAGGCTGGTGACCGACCACTCGTAGGTGCGCAGTGCCTCGATGGCCTGGACGGCGGCGTTGAACTCGGCCACCGTGGTGATGCACGGAATGCCGATGGACGTGGCCGCCGCACGCAGTTCGTACCCGTCGCTGCGGGCTTCGCCGCCGGAGGGCGTGTTGAAGACCATGTCGATCTCGCCGGCGACGATGAGGTCGGCAATGGTGCCCTCCCCCTCGGCGCTGGACCCCTCGGCGACCTTCCGGACCGGGGTGGCCTGGATGCCGTTGCGGCGCAGGACGTCCGCGGTGCCGCCGGTGGAGACGATCTCGAAGCCGAGGTCGGAGAGCCGCTTGACGCCCATGATCACCGAGCGCTTGTCCCGGTTCGCCACGGAGACGAAAATCTTGCCCTCCGTGGGCAGGGCGTTGTTGGCGGCCGACTGGCTCTTCGCGAAGGCGGTGTCGAAGTGCTTGTCGATGCCCATGACCTCGCCGGTGGAGCGCATTTCCGGTCCGAGCAGCGAGTCGACCACCTTGCCCTCCAGGGTGCGGAAGCGGCTGAAGGGCAGCACGGCTTCCTTGACCGAGACCGGGGCTTCCAGCGGCAGGGTGGAGCCGTCGCCGGTTTCCGGCAGCATCTTGTAGGCGCTGCGGAGCTGGTTGATGGTGACGCCGGTGCCGATCAGGGCAGCGGCCTTCGCCATCTGGACGCCGGTGGCCTTGGACACGAACGGCACGGTCCGGGAGGCGCGCGGGTTGGCTTCCAGGACGTAGAGGACGTCGGAGGCCAGGGCGAACTGGATGTTGATCAGGCCGCGGACGCCGACGCCTTCGGCGATGGCCAGGGTGGCGGTGCGGACCCGGTCCAGGACGTTGTTCCCGAGGGTGATGGGCGGCAGGACGCAGGCGGAGTCGCCGGAGTGGATGCCGGCTTCCTCGATGTGTTCCATGATGCCACCGAGGTACATCTCGGTGCCGTCGTAGAGGGCGTCGACGTCGATTTCGACGGCGTCTTCCAGGAACCGGTCGATCAGGACCGGGTGCTCCGGGGTGATTTCGGTGGCGTTGGCGATGTACCGGGAGAGGTTGGCCTCGTCGTAGACGATCTCCATGCCGCGGCCGCCCAGGACGTAGGACGGACGCACCAGCACGGGGTAGCCGATTTCGTCGGCGATCTTCTTGGCGTCCTCGAAGGACACGGCGGTGCCGTTCTTCGGCGAGACCAGCCCGGCCTCGTCCAGGACGCGGGAGAAGGCGCCGCGGTGCTCGGCGAGGTCGATCGCCTCCGGGGAGGTGCCCAGGATCGGCACGCCGGCGTCGGCCAGCTGCTGGGCGAGCTTGAGCGGGGTCTGGCCGCCAAGCTGGACGAAGACGCCCAGGACGCCGCCGGTGCGCTCCTCGGCCGCGATGACCTCAAGGACGTCCTCCAGGGTGAGCGGTTCGAAGTACAGGCGGGTGGAGACGTCGTAGTCGGTGGAGACGGTCTCCGGGTTGCAGTTGACCATCACGGTTTCGTAGCCGGCCTTGCGCAGCGCCATGGAGGCGTGGACGCAGGAGTAGTCGAACTCGATGCCCTGGCCGATCCGGTTCGGCCCGGAGCCGAGGATGATCACGGACGGCTTGGCGTGCAGCGCCACCTCGTCCTCCAGGTCGTAGGAGGAGTAGTGGTACGGGGTGTAGGCGGCGAATTCGGCGGCGCAGGTGTCCACCGTCTTGTAGACGGGGCGGATGCCCAGGGCCTGCCGGACGCCGCGAACCACGTCCTCCGAGTTGTGCGTCAGGGCGCCGATCTGCCCGTCGGAGAAGCCGTGGCGCTTGGCGCGCTGCAGCATGTCGAGGGTCAGGGCGCCGGAGGTGCGGATTTCGCGGGAGATCTCGTTGAGCAGCTGGAGCTGGTCGAGGTACCAGGGGTCGATCTTGGTGGCTTCGAAGAGCTGTTCCACGGTGGCGCCGCCGAGCAGGGCGCGCTGGACCTGGTGCAGGCGTTCCGTGGAGGGCCCCTTGGCCTTTTCGATCAGGTCCGCGACTTCCCATTCCGGGACGTGGCTGAAGTCCAGCTGGGAGCCCTTCTGCTCCAGGGAGCGCAGGGCCTTCTGCAGGGCCTCGGTGAAGTTCCGGCCCATGGCCATGGCCTCGCCCACCGACTTCATGGTGGTGGTCAGGGTGGGGTCGGCGGCCGGGAACTTCTCGAAGGCGAAGCGCGGGACCTTGACGACGACGTAGTCCAGGGTCGGTTCGAAGGACGCCGGGGTCTTCTGCGTGATGTCGTTGGGAATCTCGTCCAGGGTGTAGCCGAGGGACAGCTTGGTGGCGATCTTGGCGATCGCGAAGCCGGTGGCCTTGGACGCAAGGGCCGAGGACCGGGAGACGCGCGGGTTCATTTCGATGACGACGACGCGGCCGGTGTCGGGCTGAACGGCGAACTGGATGTTGCAGCCGCCGGTGTCGACGCCGACTTCGCGGATGACCGCGATGGAGATGTCGCGCAGCCGCTGGTACTCGCGGTCGGTCAGGGTCAGGGCCGGGGCCACGGTGATGGAGTCGCCGGTATGGACGCCGACGGGGTCGAAGTTCTCGATCGAGCAGACCACCACGACGTTGTCGTTCTTGTCCCGCATCATCTCGAGCTCGTACTCCTTCCAGCCGAGGATGCTCTCTTCGAGCAGCACCTCGGAGGTGGGGCTGTACTGCAGGCCCTGGCCGACGATCCGGCGCAGGTCCTCCTCGTCGTACGCCAGCCCGGAGCCGAGTCCGCCCATGGTGAAGGAGGGGCGGACGACCATCGGGTAGCCGAGGTCCTCGGCCGCGGCGAGTGCCTCGTCCATGGTGTGGATGATGTGGCTGCGGGCCGACTCGGCACCGCAGCGCTCCACGACGCCCTTGAACTTCTCGCGGTCCTCACCGAGCTCGATCGCGGCGATGTTGGCGCCGATCAGTTCCACGTTGTACTTCTCCAGCACACCGTTCTTGTCCAGCGCGATGGCCGTGTTGAGGGCCGTCTGGCCGCCGAGGGTCGGCAGGAGCGCGTCGGGGCGCTCCTTGGCGATGATCTTCTCGACCACTTCGGGAGTGATCGGCTCCACGTACGTGGCGTCGGCGAACTCCGGGTCCGTCATGATGGTGGCCGGGTTCGAGTTGACGAGGATGACCCGCAGGCCTTCCTCCTTGAGGACGCGCAGTGCCTGCGTGCCGGAGTAGTCGAATTCGGCCGCCTGGCCGATCACGATCGGGCCGGACCCGATCACCATGACGCTCTTGAGGTCAGTTCTCTTGGGCATTACTTCTTGTCCTCAGTCTTGGAATCGGTGGCGGTCTTGGTGTCGGGCTCAGCCTTGGCGGAAACGTCCGCCATCAGGTCGATGAAGCGGTCAAAGAGGTACGCGGCGTCGTGCGGGCCGGCGGCCGCCTCGGGGTGGTACTGCACCGAGAACGCGGGGATGTCGAGGCAGGCGAGGCCTTCGACGACGTCGTCGTTGAGGCTCACGTGGCTGACCTCGACCCGGCCATAACGCTCTTCGGGTGCCTGGGTGGCGCCGTTGAGCGGGGCGTCGACGGCGAACCCGTGGTTCTGCGAGGTGATTTCAACCTTGCCGGTGCGGCGGTCCATGACCGGCTGGTTGATGCCGCGGTGGCCGTAGCGCAGTTTGTAGGTACCGAAGCCGAGCGCGCGGCCCAGGATCTGGTTGCCGAAGCAGATGCCGAAGTACGGGATCTTCTCGTCCAGGACCGAGCGGAGCAGCTTCACCTGGCTGTCGGCGGTGGCGGGGTCGCCCGGGCCGTTGGACATGAAGACGCCGTCCGGGTTGACGGCCTGGATGTCGGCGAGGGTGGCGGTGGCGGGCAGCACGTGCACCCGGACGCCGCGTTCGGCGAAACGGATAGGGGTCATGCGCTTGATGCCTAAGTCGATGGCGGCGATGTTGAAGCGCGGTTCGCCGTCCCAGCCGAAGTCCTTGGGTTCCACCGTGTAGGCGGTGTCCACGCTGACTTCCTCGGCGAGCCGGGAGCCTTCCATGCGGGCGCTGGCCAGGACGGCGTCGATCAGTTCCTTGTCCGGGGCCTGGGCGGCGTCGCCGGAGAAGATGCCGGCGCGCATGGTCTTGTGTTCGCGCAGGTGGCGGGTGATGGCGCGGGTGTCCACGCCCTGGATGCCGACGATCCCCTGGTCGGCGAGTTCGTCATCGAGGGACCGTTCGGAACGCCAGTTGGACGGGCGGCGGGCGGCGTCGCGGACGATGTAGCCGGCCACCCAGATGCGCCGGGACTCGGCGTCGTCGGTGTTCACGCCAGTGTTGCCGATGTGCGGCGCCGTCTGCACCACGAGCTGGCGGGCGTAGGAGGGGTCCGTGATGGTCTCCTGGTAGCCGGTCATGCCGGTGGCGAAGACTGCCTCGCCGAGGGCCGTGCCGGTGGCGCCGTAGCTGGTGCCGCGGAAGATCCGGCCGTCTTCGAGGACGAGGACCGCGGGCGTCACTGTGTTTTCTGTCGTTTCCGTCGTTTCTGTCACGTCTGTCTTCTTCACTTCTGCGTTCGTCGCTGGCTGGGATTCCGTCACGTCGTTACTTTCCACTATCGGCATCTGCCTGGGGGGCTGCGGAGATCAATTCCTGCAAAGCCGTCTGAAGGGTTGTCTTGTCATCGGCACGCCGCGTCCTGAAGCCGGAGTCCAGCTCGCGGGAGCCGAGCATCCAGCTGAGCACCAGCAGGCCGTCCTTTTCCACGAACTTCCCGGCCATGCCGCTCTCCTGCCGAACGCCGGTGAGGCGGCCGGCCGGGATGAACACCGGGCCGGCGCCGGAGCGCTCGAACAGGACGCCTTCCGGGTGCACGCTGAGTTCGGCGCTGGTGCGGATGCCCAAGTTGTGGACGGCGATCCGGTCCAGCCAGTCGCCGGCGGTGGTGGTGGCCACGTACTGGCCGTCAGCGGACGCCAGCGCGGCGCCCAGGTCCGCGGGGACTTCGGGGAGCGGTTCGATGTCGGACTGGCGGCGGAGGCGGTTGCGCCAGCCGAGACCGAGCAGCGCGATGACCGCCGCGGCGAGGCCCAGCATGAGGAGCCCGGGGAGCAGCCTGTCCATCAGGGGCGGCCCGCCGGTGCGGCGTCGGCGTCGGCGTCGGCGGCCGGCCACCGGTACGGGCTGTTGAGCCTGCCGTCCAGGACGGTGGGATGGCCCTTGAAGAACGTCGCCACCACCTTGCCGGGAAGCTCCCGGCCGGCAAACGGAGAGTTACGGCCCATGGTTGCCATCTTAGAAGGGTCCACGGTCCAGCGCGCAGCCGGGTCCACGAGTGTGACGTTGGCCGGTTCGCCGGGTTCCAGCGGCCGGCCCTGGTCCTGCAGCCGGCCGATCGCGGCGGGGGCCGTGGAGGTGACGCGGGCGAAGTCCGCCCAGTCCATGAGCCCGGTTTCGATCATGGTGTGCTGGACCACCGAGAGCGCCGTTTCGAGCCCTGTCATGCCCATGGCGGCCTGCGCCCATTCGCATTCCTTGTGTTCGCTCGGGTGCGGGGCGTGGTCGGTGCCAACGACGTCGATCGTCCCGTCGGCGAGGGCGGCACGGAGGGCCTGGACGTCGGCGTCGGTGCGCAGCGGCGGGTTGACCTTGTAGACGGGGTCGTAGCTGCGGGCGAGTTCGTCCGTGAGCCAGAGGTGGTGCGGGGTGACCTCGGCCGTGACGTTGACGCCGCGGGACTTGGCCCAGCGGATGATCTCCACGGACCCGGCGGTGGAGACGTGGCAGACGTGCAGCCGGGAGCCGACATGCTGGGCCAGGAGGACGTCGCGGGCGATGATGCTCTCCTCGGCGACGGCCGGCCAGCCGGTGAGGCCGAGGACCGCGGAAACCTCGCCTTCGTTCATCTGGGCGCCGGCGGTAAGGCGCGGTTCCTGCGCATGCTGGGCGACGACGCCGTCGAACGCCTTGACGTATTCGAGGGCGCGGCGCATCAGCACCGGGTCGTGGACGCAGATGCCGTCGTCGGAAAACACGCGGACCCGGGCGCGGGAGTCGGCCATGGCGCCGAGTTCGGCGAGCTGCTCCCCGGCCAGGCCGACGGTGACGGCGCCGACCGGGCGGACGTCCACCCAGCCGGCGGTGCGGCCGAGGGTCAGGACCTGTTCGACGACGCCGGCGGTGTCCGCCACCGGGGTGCTGTTGGCCATTGCGTGCACGGCCGTGTAGCCGCCCAGGGCGGCGGCGCGGGTGCCGGTCTCGACTGTTTCCGCGTCCTCGCGGCCGGGTTCGCGCAGGTGGGTGTGGATGTCCACCATGCCGGGCAGGGCCACGAGCCCGGCGGCGTCGATGACTGTCGCGTCGCCCGCGTCGAGGTCCCGGCCGCGGGCGGCGATGACACCGTCGCGGATCAGCAGGTCCTCGGCGGCGCCGCCCAGGATCGCGGCACCGCGGATGAGGTAGGCGCCGCTGTCGTTGGCGTTCTGTTGCTGGTCGGCCATCAGTGGCCCTCCTCGTGGGAAGAAGTTGCGTTCGGATTGGCGGCAGGGGCCGCGCCGGCCGGAACCAGTGCCGCGGTGGCCGCGGCCGGTTCGCGGGTGTCTCCGGAGAGCAGCAGGTAGAGGGCTGCCATGCGGATGGAGACGCCGTTGCGGACCTGGGCCAGGACGGTGGAGCGGGGTGAGTCCGCGGCGGCGGACGAGATTTCCAGGCCGCGGTTCATGGGGCCCGGGTGCATGATGATGGTGTCCTTGAGGCCCAGGCTGTCCAGGGCGCGGAGCCGGTTGTCATCGAAGCCCCAGCGCCGTGAGTATTCGCGGGTGGTCGGGAAGAAGGACGCGTTCATGCGCTCGCCCTGGACGCGGAGCATCATCATGGCGTCCACGCCCTGCGCGAGGGTCTCGTCGAGGTCGAAGCTGACGGCGCAGGGCCACTTTTCGACGCCGATCGGCAGCAGCGTGGGCGGGGCCACGAGCGTCACCTCGGCGCCCAGGGTGCGCAGCAGCCAGACGTTGGACCGCGCCACCCGGGAGTGCAGGACGTCCCCGGCGATCGCGACCCGCATGCCGGTGAGGTCGGCGCCGGCCGACGGCACGCCGGCAAGCCGCGCCCAGTGGCGGCGCATGGTGAAGGCGTCCAACAGGGCCTGGGTGGGGTGTTCGTGGGTGCCGTCGCCGGCGTTGATGACGGCGGCGTCGATCCAGTCCGTGGCGGCGAGCCGGTGCGGGGCGCCGGAGGCCCAGTGCCGGATGACGACGGCGTCGGCCCCCATGGCCGCGAGCGTCTGCGCGGTGTCCTTGAGCGACTCGCCCTTGGAGACGGAGGAGCCTTTCGCGGCGAAATTGATGACGTCCGCGGAGAGCCGTTTGGCGGCGGCCTCGAAGGAAATGCGGGTCCGGGTGGAGTCCTCGAAGAAGAGGTTGACCACGGTGCGCCCGCGCAGGGCAGGCAGCTTCTTGACCTCGCGCTCCCCCACTGCCGCCATTTCCTCGGCGGTGTCGAGGATGCGGACGGCGTTGGCGAGGCTGAGGTCCTCGGTGGAGAGCAGGTGCCTCATGCGGTGACCTCGATAACCACTTCGTTGACGGGGGCGCCACTGTTTTCCCCGCCTGCTGCCGAATCAGTTTCCTCCAGCCGGACCCGGACCTTCTCGGCCGAGGAGGTGGGCAGGTTCTTGCCGACGTGGTCGGCGCGGATGGGCAGTTCGCGGTGGCCGCGGTCGATCAGGACGGCGAGCCGGACAATCCTGGGCCGGCCGAGGTCCACGAGGGCGTCCAGGGCGGCCCGGATGGTGCGGCCGGAGTAGAGGACGTCGTCGATCAGCACAACCACTTTGTTGTCGATCCCGGTCCGCGGCAGCTGGGTCGGATACGGCGGGCGCGTGGGCTGGTGCGAGAGGTCGTCGCGGAACATCGTGACGTCGAGCTGGCCGACGATCGCGGCGGCGTCCACACTGGGATCGGCGGCGGCGATTTTGGCGGCGAGGCGCACGGCGAGGGGGTAGCCGCGGCGCGGGATGCCGAGCAGGACCAGGTCCTGGGAGCCCTTATTGGCCTCAAGAATTTCATGGGCGATACGAGTAAGCGCGCGGTCGATGTCAGCCTGGTTGAGGACAACCCGGTTGAGCACAACTTTCGCCGGACCCGGTGCAGATGGCACGGAAGTCAAAGCTCGTCTCCCCTTTCCCCGCCTCACGGGACGGAATTAAAAAAGGATTGTTTGCCCTTTCAAATTACCACAGCGGGACTCGCGCCCTCCGCCGTCGGACTGCGTTTAACCTCACATCCACATAGGCTCGGTGCCATGACGACGAACGAACCGCAGCCGGGGCCGGGCCGGCCCGTCAACCCGACGTGGCTGGGGCAGATCCGGCCGGAGGACTACCGGCAGGCGCCGGCCAACCCCGCGGGCCGGTTCCAGCCGGCGTTCCCGCCCGGTCCTGCGCCGGTCCGGGCCCGCCGCAGCACCGCCGGCGCGCTCGGGCTCGTGCTGGCCGGCGGACTCCTCGCGTTCACCAGCATTTTCCTGGTGCTGCCGTTCCTTCTCGCCAGAACCGGCGTCTCCGGCTTCATCGTCGGCTTCGTTGCCTCGCTGATTCCGCTGGGGACCGTCCTGTTGACGGTGCGCTTCATTGACCGCTGGGAGCCGGAGCCAAGACAGCTCCTGCTGTTCGCCTTTGCCTGGGGATCGGTTGTCTCCATCGCGGTCACGATGCTGATCCAGCCCTATTTCTCCTTGGTGGCGGGGCCCGCCTCGGGGCTGGACTACACCACGTTCGCCGTGACGGTGCAGGCCCCGGTCGTGGAGGAATTCGCGAAGTCCCTCGGGCTGCTGCTGCTCCTGCTGTTCGCACGCAAGGAGATCGACGGGCCGGTGGACGGTGTGGTGTTCGCGTTCACGATCGCGGCCGGCTTCGCGTTCACGGAGAACATCCTCTACTTCGGCCGCGCGATCGCCGAATCCAGCGATCCCGGCACGGACCTGGCGATGGTGTTCTTCCTCCGCGGGGTCATGTCGCCGTTCGCCCACGCCATCTTCACCGGCACCACCGGCATCATCATGGGATTCGCCGCGCGGCGCGGCAGCAACGGGCCCGCGGCGCTGGCCTTCGTCGCCGGCCTTGTCCCCGCGATGCTGCTGCACAGCGCCTGGAACAGCATGGGCCGGGATTTCCTGGCCCAGTACGTGTTTGTGCAGGTGCCGATCTTCCTCGTGGCCGTACTGGTGATCATGCTCCTGCGGGTGGCAGAACGCAGGCTCACCCGGCAGCGGCTCGCCGAATACGCGGCCGCGGGCTGGTTCAGCGCGGCGGAGGTGGACATGCTGGCCACCGGCCGCGGTCGCCGTGCTGCGCTGCGCTGGGCCAAGTCCGTGGGCAGGGGCGCGCAAATGAAGGCGTTGCTCGCCGCGGCCACCCGGCTGGCCTTCACCCGGCAGCGGATCCTCACGGGCCGGGACGTGCCGGCCGGCCTGCGCGACGAGCAGCACCAGCTCGCCGAAATCGCCGCGCTCAGGGCCGCCGTCATCGGTTAGGTGCCCGCGGGAAGACCAAAGAACCCCGCCCGGAATGTCCCGGGCGGGGTTCTTGTGGCTGTTGCTTCACGGCTAGGCCAGCAGCGACGGCTTGAGCTGCTGGAGCCGGCCGAGGAGCCCGTTGATGAACGACGGCGACTCATCCGTGGAGAGCGTCTTGGCCAAGGCCACTGCTTCGCTGACGGCGACGCCGTCAGGGACGTCGTCGTTGTAGAGCAGTTCCCAGGTGCCGATGCGCAGGATGATGCGGTCCACCGAGGGCATGCGCTCCAAGGTCCAGCCCTGCGAATAGGTCTCCAGGAACTCATCGATGGCCGCCTGGTGGGAGACGACGCCTTCGATGATTTCCAGGGTGTAGGGATTGACGATCTGGTCGGTCTGCTCGCGGCGGGACTTCAGTACGTCGAACGCCGAGGCCGAGCGCTGCTCGGCTTCAAAGAGGACATCGAGGGCCCGGTTTCGGGCCTTACCGCGGGCACTCACTAGTCGTTGACCCGGCCGAGGTAGGAACCGTCGCGGGTGTCGACCTTGACCTTGGTGTTGTTCTCGACGAACAGGGGCACCTGGATTTCGTAGCCGGTCTCGAGGGTGGCGGGCTTGGTGCCGGCCGAGGAGCGGTCGCCCTGCAGGCCCGGCTCGGTGTAGGTGATTTCGAGCACGACGCTGGGGGGAAGTTCGATGTAGAGCGGGTTGCCTTCGTGGATGGCGATGTTGACCATCTGGTTCTCGAGCATGAAGTTGGTGGCGTCGCCGACAGTGGCGGCCGGGACCGTGAGCTGGTCGAAGTCCGAGGTGTCCATGAAGACGAAGTCGGCGCCGTCCTGGTACAGGTACTGGTAGTCGCGGCGGTCAACGGTGGCGGTCTCGATCTTGAGCCCGGCGTTGAAGGTCTTGTCGACGACCTTGCCGGACATCACGTTGCGCATCTTGGTGCGAACGAACGCGCCGCCCTTGCCGGGCTTGACGTGCTGGAACTCGATGACGTTCCAAAGCTGGCCCTCAAGCTTCAGGACGGTTCCGTTCTTGATGTCGTTAGTGGTTGCCACTGTTTCCTCTTAGTTTCGTCTCGGGTATCAGGCCGGTCCTGCCGGCCGGACGTTCTATGCCGGGCCGGCATGCCAAGCGGCCGCCAGCGCGTATTTGTCAAAAAACCAAGATCTATTCTACCGGTTCCGGCGGACTGCTGGCCGACGGCGGCTCAGGGCTGCTGTTCGAGCACTTCCCGGGCGCGCTGCAGCGCCACCGTGGAGGCGTAGATCAGGGCGGCGTCGGCGGCTCCGGCCACGCGCAGGTCGAGGGCTTTGGCGAAGGATTCCACCGCGGCGCCCACGTTGCCGCCGGCGAAGTAGGACCGGCCGAGGTGCTGGCGGACGGCAGCTTCCTCGAGAGTGCCCTGCGTCTCGGCCAGGAGCTGGCGGAAGACCTCCACGGCGCGGTCGAACCGGTTCGAGACCCGGAGCACATCCGCTTCGAAGATCCGCAGCCGGAGCGAGTCCGGGTCCTTGTAGCGTGCCTCGGCGAGGAGCTCGGCGGCTTCGGCCGCGCGACCTTCGACGATCCGGACGAAGACCAGGTCCCCGGGATCGTCGGAGGCCGCCAGCGCCTCGGCCAGGGCCTCGTCATTGACGATCTGGGGCATCAGGCTCTCGGGATTGATCCGGACTCCGGGGAATCCGGCGTCCGGCCATTCGCTTGTGCCGCCCTTGACCATGATCATCAGGAGGCAATCTCCTGGTAGGCGGCGAACAGCAGCGACGTGTCCGGGACGTCAAGGATGCCGGGGCGGCCGACGCCGTCCAGCACCACGAAGCGCAGCAGGTCGCCGCGCGACTTCTTGTCCCGGCGCATCCCGTCCAGGAGGGCCTGCCAGCGGTCCCGGCGGTAGGTGATGGGAAGGCCGAGGCTTTCCAGGATGCTGCGGTGCCTGTCGGCGTCGGTGTCGCTGAGCCGGCCGACGCTGCGGGCGAGTTCCGCCGCAAACATCATGCCCACCGAGACGGCGGCACCGTGACGCCAGGAGTACCGCTCGGCTAGTTCGATGGCGTGGCCCAGGGTGTGGCCGTAGTTCAGGATCTCGCGCTGGCCGGTTTCCTTGAGGTCCTCGGAGACCACGCGGGCTTTGACGCCGATGGCGCGTTCGATCAGTTCCCGCAGGATCTCCGACTGAGGATCGGTCACCGCGGACGGGTCCTTTTCGATCAGGTCCAGGATGGCGGGGTCGGCAATGAAGCCGCACTTGATGACCTCGGCCATGCCCGAGATGATCTCGTTCTTCGGCAGCGTGTCCAGCGTGTCCAGGTCCGCGAGGACACCGGCGGGCGGGTGGAAGGCGCCCACAAGGTTCTTGCCTTCGGCCGTGTTGATGCCGGTCTTGCCGCCGACGGAGGCGTCCACCATGCCGAGCAGGCTCGTGGGCATGTGGATGACCTTGACGCCGCGCAGCCAGGTCGCGGCGACGAAGCCGGCAAGGTCCGTCACGGCGCCGCCGCCGACCGCGACGATGGCATCGGAGCGGGTGAAGTCGTTTTGTCCCAGGACCTGCCAGCAGAAGGACGCCACCTCGATGTGCTTGCCTTCCTCGGCGTCCGGGATTTCGGCGGTCAGGGCGGTGAAGCCGGCCGCGGCCAGTTCCTCCCGGACGGTGTCACCGGTCAGCCGCAGCGCACGGGGGTGGATGACCAGCACGCGGCGGACCCGCTCCCCCAGCAGGCCCGGCAGGTTGGCCAGGAGGCCGCGGCCGACTACGACGTCGTAGTTTTCGGCGGGCGTCTGTCCGGTCACTTTGATGACGGTTGATTCGGTACTCACTGTTGAACTTCCTTTATCGGCGCCGGAGCGGGCACGGCGGCGGTTTTCGCCGCGGCGTACTCTTCCAGCGCATCTTCCAGGCGGTGCGCGAGCTCCGGAACGCTGCCGTTCCGGACATCGAGGACGAGGTCGGCGAGCCGTTCGTAGACCGGCTGCCGGGTGGCGAACAGGGTCAGCCACCGGCCCATCGCGTCGCCGGCCAGGAGCGGCCGGCCGGAATTCTTGGCGATGCGTTCTGCCACGGTCTCGGCGTCGCATTCGAGGTACACCACAGTACAGCGTCCCAGCAGCTGCTGCGTCCCGGAGTCCAGCACGGCGCCGCCGCCCAGGGAAATGACGGCGTTGCTGCCCCGCGCCGCTTCAATGGCGTGCGCCACGGCACGGGCTTCCAGCTCACGGAAGGCGTGCTCTCCGCGGCTGGCGAAGATCTCGGCGATGGTTCCGTGCTGTTCGACCACGACGGCGTCGGTGTCCACAAACGCTGACCCGAGGTGCTGCGCGAGCTGGTGGCCGATCGCCGACTTGCCGACGGCCATCGGTCCGATCAGGACCACGGGGCCGACGGCTCGTGCTGCGGCGGGGGTCCAGCCGGTGTTTCCGGCCGGCACTAGCGGCCGATCGAGTCCAGGGACGCCGGGATGTTGTCCAGGTAACCCTTGATGTTGCGTGCGGTCTCCTCCACGGAGTCACCGCCGAATTTTTCGGTGACGGCCTCGGCGAGCACCAGGGCCACCATGGCCTCGGCAACCACGCCGGCGGCCGGGACGGCACAGACGTCGGAGCGCTGGTGGTGGGCTTTGGCGGCCTCCCCCGTGCTGACGTCGACCGTCTTGAGCGCGCGCGGCACGGTGGCAATCGGCTTCATGGCCGCGCGGACGCGCAGGACGTCACCGATGCTCATGCCGCCCTCGATCCCGCCTGCGCGGTTGGACGTGCGGACGATCTTGCCGTCAGCATCCTTGACGATCTCGTCGTGGGCGGCCGAACCGCGGCGGGCGGCGGTGAGGAAGCCGTCGCCGACCTCAACACCCTTGATGGCCTGGATGCCCATGAGGGCCGCGGCCAGGCGCGAGTCGAGGCGCCGGTCCCAGTGCACGTAGCTGCCAAGCCCCGGTGGCAGGCCGTAGGCGAGCACCTCGACGACACCGCCAAGAGTCTCGCCTTCCTTGTGCGCGACGTCGACCTCGGCGACCATGGCGTCCGACGTCTCGCGGTCGAAGCAGCGCAGCGGGTCGGCGTCGAGGGCAAGCACGTTCTCCGGCACAGGCAGGGGCCGCCCTTCGGGCACGGCGACACTGGCGATGGAGACGGTGTGGGAGACGAGCTCGATGCCCAGCTGCTTGAGGAACGCGGCGGCGACCGTGCCGAGGGCTACCCTGGCAGCGGTTTCGCGGGCGCTGGCACGCTCCAGCACCGGGCGGGCCTCATCGAAGCCGTATTTCTGCATGCCGGTGAAATCGGCGTGTCCGGGCCGGGGCCGGGTGAGCGGGGCGTTCCGGGCCTGGTCGGCCAGGATGTCCGGGTCGACCGGGTCCGAGGACATGATCTGTTCCCACTTGGGCCATTCGGTGTTGCCCACCTGGACGGCGACGGGGCCGCCCTGGGTCAGGCCGTGGCGTACGCCGCCGAGGATTGTGACGACGTCCTGCTCGAACTTCATCCGGGCGCCGCGGCCGTAACCGAGCCGCCGGCGGGCCAGGGCCTCGCTGATGTGGGCGCTGGTGAGTTCGACACCGGCGGGCACGCCTTCAATAATTCCGACCAGTGCCGGGCCATGGGATTCTCCGGCAGTCAACCAACGCAACATAGATTCCATCCTGCCATGTCGGGGGCTTAGAACACCCGTCGGGGCGCCCCGACTGCGTCACACATCACATCTATGACTCCGGCCGGCATTGCCTGACCCAGCCCGGTGAAAAGCCGGACCTGCTCCACGGCCTGGTAGATGAGCATTTCCAATCCGGGGACCACGGTGCCGCCGGCGTCCTGCCAGGCCGCGGCGATCCTGCTGGGCCACGGATCGTAGGCGACGTCCAGGAGGACACCGGGGCCGCCGGTGCCGGGTAGCCGTCCCGGGTAGTGGTCCCCTGCGGGCAGGTCCGCGAGTTCTCCGGCCAGCGTGTCCGCCGCGCGCGGCGGCAGGGTGGAGATGACGACGTCGGCGGCGGCCACTGCGGCGGCCGCCCCGGCGAGGGGCAGGACCTGGATGGGGAGCCCGACGGCGGCGGAGGCCGCGCGGGCTTCGGCGGCGCGGCCGACATCGCGGACGAACACCGCGGCTGAGACGGATCCCAGTTCTTTGAGGGCGGCGATGGCCGCGGCCGCGGTGCCGCCGCCGCCCAGCACGGCGGCAGTTGGCGCCGGGGCCGCTCCCGCGTGCCGGAGCGCGTTGACGATTCCGGCGACGTCCGTGTTGTACGCCACGAGCCGGGGTGCGCCGGCGTCGGATTCGAAGGCAACCGTATTGACCACCCCGAGCGCGCGGGCCACGCCGCGGACCTCGTCGACTTCGGCCACCATGGCGGTCTTGAGCGGCATGGTGACCGAAAGCCCCCGCCATGATCCGTCCGCACGGGCCTCATCCCGGACCCGGCGCATGAACTCCGGCAGTGCAGCCTCGGTGACGTCAGTGGCGGAGTACGCATAGTCCACGCCGAGGTAGGCATAGGCGGCCCGGTGCAGCGCCGGCGACTTCGAATGGCTGATGGGATGGCCGAGTACGGCCGCCCGCAGCGTCATACGCAGCGTCCCGGGTTGGCCTCGCACCAGGCGTTGTACTGCGCGACGTAGCCGTTGTGCTCGGCCAGGGTCTTGGAGAACTTGGTCTCCTTGGTGTCGAGGTTGATGGTGACCCAGTAGAGGTAGTTGTTGGCCTTGGGCTTAGCGGCGGCGTCGATGGCCGTCTTGCCGGGCGACCCGATGGGCCCGGCGGGCAGGCCCTGGTTGGCGTAGGTGTTGTACGGATTCGACTTGTCCGCTTTCTGGGCCTCGTCGATGTGGAAGCTGCGGATGCCCAGGCCATACGTCACCGTCGCGTCGGACTGGATCAGACCGTTCGTTTCGGTGTTGTTGGGCTTAAGCCGGTTGTAGATCGCGCCGGCCACATCACCGTACTCAGCCTGGCCGCCTTCGGCCTGGACGATGCTGGCGACAGTCACGACGTCGTACTGCTTGGCGGGATCGGTGACGCCCTGTGCCTTGAGTTCGTCCAGGGTGCTGCCGACGAGCTTCTGCAGGATGTCCTTGGCCGAGGTCCCCAGCGGGAAGCGGTACTCCCCCGGGGCCAGGAACCCCTCGAGGTTCTTCGCCTTGGCCGGGACGCCGAACTGTGCCGGTGCGTCGCTGAGGGCCTTCAGATCAGGAACCGGTATCCCGGTGCCTTCGGAGATGGCCTGGAGCGACTCGCTGATCCGCAGGCCGGCATTGAGCGCGAAGTACATGACTTTGCCCTGGCCCTTGTTGAGCAGGATGTCCACGGCGTCGGAGTTCTTCATTTCCTGGCGCATGGAGAAGGTGCCCGGGCTCAGGGCGCCGCCCGCGGCGCTGAATGCCTTGAGGAAGGTGTCGGCGTTCGCCACGACCTTTTTCGACTCGAGTTCGGTGGCGACGGATTTCGGTCCGGCGCCGGGCGCGACCGTAATGGAGACGTCGCCGGTGCCGGGGCCCGGGTAGTCGGCCACCGTGTCGCCGCCGAGGAGCGGCTTGAGGAACTGCGCGCCGACGGCGATCGCCACGACGAACACGGTGAGCGTCAGCACCAGCGCGAGGAAGCGGCGCCGGCGGCGGATTTTCTTGGACGGGGCCTTGTCGTAGCGGACCGCTCCGGCCATGAGGTCGTCGTTGTGTTCGTCGTAGGCATGGGCGGCCTCGTCGTGGGGGTGCGGCGCATAGCGGTCGTAGTGGCCGGCATCGCTGGCGCCCTCGTCGTGGTGGGCTGCGTAGCCGTGCTGTCCCGCCGTGGCATAGATGACCTCTTCGCGGGCAGGGACGTCGTGGACCGAATTGTCGCTGACCGGAATGTCGCGGACGTGGATGATCTGTGTGAAGTCCTCGCGGGCCGGGGCGGCTGCCGCGGCGTCGCTCACGGCCTCTTTGGCCGCGGGTTCTTCGTGCACGGTCTCCTCGTGCACGGTCTCCTCGGGCACGGTCTCCTCGTGCACGGTCTCCTCGTGCACAGTCTCCTCGTGCACAGTTGGCGCGGAGTCGGGAAGCTCAGGGGCCGCTTCGGGTGCGGCCGGCGCGGGGTCCGGTTCCGATCGCGGGGCCGGGACATCTTGTCCCGTTTCGAACGCCTGGGGCGGGATCACGCTGTGTCCCTGGGTGGCCAGGAGTTTTTCCCGGGCCCTGATCTCTTTGCGCGTCAGCGGTCGGCCGGCGCCGCCGAGGGCGTCACCGGAGGAGTCATCACTGTTGACCGGGCTCACTTTAGCCTTCCATGTTCTGAAGAGTGCGTCTGTACTGCCGGGCCGGACTGTGCGCCGTCTCCGGTCGGCCCCGGCGCAGACTCCGCGTAGACGCGGTTTCCGACCTCCGTTCCCCTGGCCTTTTGCATATCAATCGCATGCTGCAGAATACCTGCCGCCGCAACCTGATCAACCACTGTACGGTGATTCTTGCTGCTCATGCCAGCTTCGTGCAGGGCGCGGTGCGCGCTCACAGTGCTGAGCCGTTCGTCCACCAGGCGCACCGGCACGTCGGATCCGGCGTCCTGCAGAGACAGCGCCAGCAGCTGCGCATATTCCGTGGCCATCCGGGCCGAGGCGTGTTCTTCGCCCTTCATGGTGCGCGGCAGTCCCACGAAAATCTCGACGGCCTCCAGTTCCGCCGCCAGCGCGGCCAGAATGCGCACATCCGTGTTCTTTTTCACGTTCCGCTGCAGCGTGCGCAGCGGTGTCGCCAGGATTCCGTCGCGGTCACAGACGGCCACGCCCACGCGGACGGTGCCGACGTCCACCCCGAGCTTCACGCCCCGGGGATAGACGCCGGCCGCGGCACCTTCAGTCATGGAGGGTCCGCTATCGCCGGGTAATGGCGTCCACGACGGCGCTGAGGGCGGCGCCGACCTTGGTGGCATCCGTGCCGCCGCCCTGGGCGACGTCGTCCTTGCCTCCGCCGCCGCCGCCGAGGACACCGGCGGCCAGGCGCACGAGGGCACCGGCCTTGACACCGGCGGCCCGGGCCGCTTCGTTGGTGGCGATCAGGACCACGGGGCGGTCGTTGCTGACCCCGGCGACAGCAACAGCTGCGGCCTCGGAGCCGAGGCGGGCCCGCAGGTCCAGTGCCAGGCCGCGGAGGTCGTCGGCGCCGCTGACCTGGCCGGCATCGTGGGCAATGACCTTGACGCCGGCGGCGTCCCTGGCGGTGCCGACCAGCTGGGCGGCCGCGGCGCTGAGCTGTTCCTTACGCAGGCGCTCAAGTTCCTTTTCTGCGGTCTTGAGCTTGGTCAGCGTGGCGGCGATCCGGTCCGCGAGGAGTCCGGAGGGCACCTTGAGCATTTCCGTGAGCTCGGTGACGAGGGCACGTTCGGCGGCGAGGTGCCGGAAGGCGTCCATCCCCACGAAGGCTTCCACACGGCGGTTTCCGGAACCGACGGACTGTTCGCCGAGCAGGGACAGGCTGCCGATCAGGGCGGTGTTCTCGACGTGGGTGCCGCCGCAGAGCTCACGCGACCACGCGCCGTCGATCTCCACGACCCGGACCTCGTTGCCGTAGTTCTCGCCAAACAGCGCCATGGCGCCGAGGGCCTTGGCCTCGGCGAGGCCCATCACCTTGGTGTCCACCCGGAAGTTGTTGCGGATGGCGATGTTGGAGACTTCCTCGATCTCGGACCGGGTGGCGGCGCTCAGGCCCTCGCCCCAGGCGAAGTCGAAGCGCAGGTACCCGGCCTTGTTGAAGGAGCCGCGCTGCAGGGCTTCCGGGCCGAGGATCTGGTGCAGGGCTGCGTGGACGATGTGCGTTCCCGTGTGGGCCTGCTCGGCGGCGTGCCGGCGTTCCCGGTCGACGGCGGCCTGGACCAGGGCGTCCGCGGCGATTTCGCCTTCGCGGACGATCGCCTTGTGCACGCTCAGGCCCTTGACGGGGCGCTGGACGTCCAGGACCTCAACAACGAAGCCGTCGCCGGTGATGAGGCCGGTGTCGGCGGCCTGGCCGCCGGCCTCGGCGTAGAACGGCGTCTCGGCCAGGACCAGTTCGATTTCCTCGCCGGTGGAGGCCTGCGCGACTTTCCGGCCGCCGGCCAGGATGCCGCGGACCTTGGATTCGCCCTGGAGTTCGGTGTAGCCGGTGAAGACAGTCTCGCCCTGGGCCAGGAGCTCCTGGAACGCGCTGAGGTCGGCGTGGGCGCCCTTCTTGCCCTTGGCGTCGGCCTGGGCGCGCTGGCGCTGTTCGAGCATGAGCTTGCGGAACTCGGGCTCGTCGACCTTGAGTCCGGCCTCCTCCGCCATTTCGAGGGTGAGGTCGATCGGGAACCCGTAGGTGTCGTGAAGGGCGAAGGCGTCGGCGCCGGAGAGCGGCCGGCCGGCGGACTTGGATTCCTTCACGGCGTCCTCGAGGCGGGCCGTGCCGGAGGCGATGGTGCGCAGGAAGGCTTTCTCTTCCGCGTAGGCGATCCGGCTGATGCGCTCGAAGTCGGTCTCCACGATCGGGTAGACGCCCTTCATGGCGTCCCGCGAGGCCGGCAGCAGCTCCGGCAGGCAGGCCTTCTCCACGCCGAGCAGGCGCATGGAGCGCACGGCGCGGCGGATCAGGCGGCGCAGCACGTACCCGCGGCCCTCGTTGGACGGGGTGACGCCGTCTGCGATCAGCATGAGGGCCGAGCGGATGTGGTCGGCGACGACGCGCATCCGGACGTCGTCGGTGTGGTGCGGGTCATCCGGGGTTTCGGCGGAGGTGTATTCCTTGCCGGAGAGTTCGGATGCCTTGTCGATCACGGGCCGGACCTGGTCGGTCTCGTACATGTTCTCGACGCCCTGCAGGATCAGCGCGAGGCGTTCCATGCCGAGACCGGTGTCGATGTTCTTCTTGGGCAGCTCGCCGGTGATGTCGAAGTCGACTTTCGAGCGGACGTTGTCGATCTGGTACTGCATGAACACCAGGTTCCAGATCTCGATGTACCGGGTCTCGTTGGCGATCGGTCCGCCCTCGACGCCGTAGGCGGGGCCACGGTCGTAGTAGATCTCCGAGCAAGGGCCGGCCGGACCGGGCTGGCCGGTGGACCAGTAGTTGTCGGCCTTACCCATCCGCTGGATGCGCTCGGCGGGTACACCGGTGTTCTTCAGCCACAGTTCCTGGGCCTCGTCGTCTTCTTCGTAGACGGTGACCCAGAGCCGCTCCGCCGGGAGGCCGTAGCCGCCGTCCTCAACGCTGGTGGTCAGCAGCTCCCAGGCGAACTTGATGGCGTCTTCCTTGAAGTAGTCGCCGAAGGAGAAGTTGCCGCACATCTGGAAGAACGTGCCGTGGCGGGCGGTCTTGCCGACTTCCTCGATGTCACCGGTCCGGATGCACTTCTGCACGCTGGTGGCCCGGGAGTAGGGGGCCTCCTCACGGGCTGTCAGGTACGGGATGAACGGGACCATGCCGGCCACCGTGAACAGCAGGGAGGGGTCGCTGGAGACCAGGGAGGCGGAGGGCACGGCGGTGTGTCCCTTGCTGACAAAAAAGTCGATCCAGCGCTTGGTGATCTCCTGCGACTTCATGAGCTGATTTCTTACCCTTCAATATTCACTGCGTTGAGTGACCCGCGACCGTGCTGCGCGGGACAAGCTGAGGCCCGGCACCGGCCCGGACCCTGCGTGCAGGGTCCGGCGGCTGTGCCGGGGCGTCCGTGACGGACACCGTACTTACTAATTCTCTCCCGGCTAGCGCCGGGCTGCATCCCCGCGCCCGCGCGCGATGGCAGCGTCGACGCCACCGCCCAGGGCGGTGTCGATGCCCAACGCGGAGCGGAGCTCCGCTTCCCGTTCGCCCATGCCGTCGCGGACGGCGTCCGCGAAGTCGAACAATCCGTCCGCAAGCCGGCCGACGGCCCGGTTGAGGCCTTCGGGGCCGAGGGCGGACTGGGCTTCGGTGAGCTTGCGGAAGGCGATGACGCCGATCGCGACGCCGATTCCCATCCAGATGATTCTGTTCATGTCAGGTTCTCCCCGGAGATTTAGCGGCTGCGGCGGCCGGTGGCGGGCTTCTTGCGGGAGCCCAGGGCGGAGCGCACGCCGTAGCTGAAGGACGCGACCTTGATCAGCGGCGAGCCTACGGTGGCGGCCATGAGCGAGGACAGCGCCGAGATGTTGGCGGAGGCGTCGGAGACGTTTGAGGAGATCCCGTCAACCTTCTTCAGCTGCTCGTTGGTGGTGGACACCGTGGCGGTGACCTCGTCCATGAGCGGGGTGGCGCCGTCGCTGATGGAGCGGATGGAGGTCCGCACTTCGTCAAACACTCCCCCGAGCTTCAGGATCGGCACGGCAAGCAGCAGGACCAGAAGTGCGAACACTCCGGCTGCGATCAGGCCGGCAATATCGCCACCAGACATAGTCACTCATCTCCTTGAACTGCAGTGGATACCTGCGCGTTGCGTCAGGGCCCGACGGTTTCGGCCGGCGGTTTTAACCGGCAAGCAGAAACGGCTTCCGGGGAAGTCCCCCAAGTACCTTACATACAAAGAAGCCCGCGGCGCTTGCCACGGGCTTCTTTGTAGGTGTTGCCTTTGATTTAGCGTGCGTAGAATTCCACGACGAGCTGCTCTTCGCAGGTCACGGGGATCTCGGAACGCTTCGGGCGGCGCACCAGGCGGGCCTGCAGGGCGTCAAGCTTGACGTCCAGGTAGGCCGGAACCATCGGCAGGACGTCGCGGTGGGCGCCGGCTGCTGCAACCTGGAACGGAGGCATGGTCTCGCTGCGGCTGTGGACGTGGACCAGCTGGCCCTCGCCGACGCGGAAAGACGGGCGGTCAACGCGGACGCCGTCAACGAGGATGTGGCGGTGCACAACCAGCTGGCGGGCCTGGGCGATGGTGCGGGCGAAACCGGCACGCAGCACGAGGGCGTCGAGACGCATTTCGAGCAGTTCGATCAGGTTTTCACCGGTCAGGCCCTTGGTGCGGCGTGCTTCTTCGAAGGCACGGGTCATCTGGGCTTCGCGGATGCCGTACTGGGCGCGCAGACGCTGCTTTTCGCGCAGACGAACGGCGTAGTCGGAGTCCTGCTTCTTGCGGGCACGGCCGTGCTCACCGGGGCCGTACGGGCGGCGCTCCATGTACTTGGCGGCCTTGGGGGTCAGAGCGATGCCGAGGGCGCGCGAAAGGCGCGCGGTACGGCGAGCACGAGTGTTGTTAGCCACTTGTGTCCTTCCAATATCTGCGGTGTGTCAGTGTTACTGGCCTCCACGATGGAGAGCATCGGCCAACCGCTGCCTTTTGCTACTGGGCACAGGGCAACCCTCATCGAAAGAGAAGATTCAATGGATTGTGCGTCCGTGCCTTGCCAGACAACGAACCAGCCTACCATGAAGCGGCCCGTGGCCCGAAGCCGGCGCCGATGCCGGTACCGGCGTCAGATTCTGGCGTGCAGGCCGCGGCCGCCCCGGCGCCCGAATGACGCCGCGCCCAGAAATTCCACCGCCACGAACGGGTCCGGGCCCACCACCCATTCGTCGTGGCCCGGCGGAATCGCGTAGGTGTCGTTGGCGTGGATCGTGGAGTGCAGTCCTTCGTCCGTCTCAACTTCCAGCACCCCGGAAACACAGAAGCCCAGGTGGTGGTGCTGGCAGACATCCGTGTGCTCGTAGGGCCTCGTGCTCTCGGACCACCGCCAGCCGGGGCCCAGGATCAGCCGGGCCACGGAGTAGTCGTCCACGGTGCAGAGATCGAACTCGGCCTTGTCCGGACACCGCTTGGTGTCGGGAACGTCGAAGGATTTCACTGCCATGGCGGTAACGCAATTAATGCTCATGGGACACTGCCTGGGGTCGGGGCGCGGACGCCCGCGCTGGATAAGCCTTGTGTAGAGCGGAACCGGCTGCCGTCCCGGGGATCCGGTCAATCGGGAGCCGGCGCTGCGGTCCGCTGTCCCCTGCCCCGCACGTACCGTCAGCAGATCAAATGCTGGCGTAATTCCACGTTAGACCCCCAGGCTCCGCTGTCAACGGCCAATTCCCACGCCGCGGGGCACCGGAGCTCAGGTGCCCCGGATGATCCTGCGGAGCCGGTCAAGTCTGGCGGCGATGTCGCGTTCGGCCCCGTTGGCAGTGGGGAGATAGTAGTTGCGGCCCACGAGATCGTCCGGGGGGTACTGCTGGGTGGCCACGGCATGCGGTGCGTCGTGGGCGTACTTGTACCCTTTGCCGTGGCCCAGCTGTTTTGATCCCGGGTAGTGGGCGTCGCGCAGGTGGGCGGGGATTCCGTTGCCCAGCCCGGCACGGACATCCGCGATCGCCTGGTTGATCCCCATATAGGCGGCGTTGGACTTCGGCGCGGTGGCCAGGTGCACCACGGCTTCGGCGAGGATGATGCGGCCCTCCGGCATGCCGATCAGTTGCACGGCCTGGGCCGCCGCGACGGCGGTTTGCAACGCTGTCGGGTCCGCCATCCCGACGTCCTCAGCGGCGGAGATCACGATACGTCGGGCCACGAACCGCGGGTCCTCCCCCGCCTCGAGCATCCGGGCAAGGTAGTGCAACGCGGCGTCGACGTCGGAGCCCCGGATGGATTTGATGAACGCGCTGGCGACGTCGTAGTGCTGGTCGCCGGCGCGGTCGTATCGCACGGAGGCGGCATCGAGGGCACGCTCGGTGTGCCGCAGCTGGATGGTAACCGGGTCCGCCGTTCCCGTGCCGGCTGCACCGGCAACGACTGCGTCAGTGTCGTCCGCGTCGCCGAACGCGACGCCGGCGGCGGCCTCGAGCGCTGTGAGGGCGCGGCGGGCGTCGCCGCCGGAAAGCCGGACCAGGTGAGCCAGCGCTTCGGCGCTGAGTGCGGCCTTGCCGTTCAGCCCGCGGGGGTCCGCGGTGGCGCGCTGCAGAAGGCCTTCGACATCAGCGTCGGTGAGCGGCTTGAGCGTCAGCAGCAGCGAACGGGAAAGCAACGGGGACACCACGGAGAATGAGGGGTTTTCCGTGGTGGCCGCCACGAGCACCACCCACCGGTTCTCAACGCCGGGCAGGAGCGCGTCCTGCTGGGCCTTATTGAAGCGGTGGATCTCGTCGAGGAAGAGGACGGTGGTGGTCTTGTACAGATCCCGCGCCGTCAGGGCCTCGTCCATGACACGGCGGACATCCTTGACGCCGGCGGTGATGGCGGAGAGCTCGACGAACTTCCGGCCGGGACCCTTGGCTATGACATGGGCCAGGGTGGTCTTGCCGGTGCCGGGGGGACCCCAAAGAATCACCGAACTCGGCCCGGCCGGGCCGGTAGCCTCGGATCCGGCGGCGAGCTGGCGCAGCGGAGAACCCTGCCCCAGCAGATGCTGCTGGCCCACCACGTCATCCAGGGTGCGCGGCCGCATCCGGACCGCGAGCGGGCTGCGCGGCGCGGCGGACCGGGCGGCGGGACCGGACGTGCCGGAGTCGTCGCGGCTGTCATCGTGTCCGTCGGCGTCGTCGTGTCCGTCGTCGATTCCAGCGGCGTCGTCCCGCCCTGCGCCAAAGAGATCTTCCACATAGATAGGCTACTTCTAGTTCCTGCCCGCCGATTCCTGCCTGCCCGGGCACCCCATCCCTGTAACGGAGAACCGCCATGCCCAGCCCTGAGACCCGTGTGGCGTTCGTCTCCGGGGACCGCCTGCCCGGCTGGGTGGACCGTTTCGCGGCGAGCCATGGCGCTCTGGCTGCGGAAGAGCTCGACGCCGGACTCCAGCTATGCGCCGACGACGGTGCCGTGGCTCTGCTGCAGGCTCCGTGGCCGGTGGACGGCCGGCCGGGGCGCGGCGGCGACGCGGTGGCGCGGCTGGCCTCCCTGGCCGCGCAGCCCCGCAGCATCGGTGCCGTGTTGATTCGCCGTGGCGGATATTCGGTGGCCGTGGTCAGCGGTGGCGCCGTCCTTGCGTCCAAGACCGGCACGCGCCACGTCCAGTCGCGCACGGCTGCAGGCGGCTGGTCCCAGCAGCGTTTCGCCAGGCGTCGGACCAACCAAGCCGATGCGCTGGTCGAGGCCGTTGCCGAGCACGCCGGCCGGATCTTCGCCGCGCACCGGATCGAATACCTGGCGCCTGGCGGTGACCGGACCCTGGCCGGCCAGGTGCTCGCCGAGCCCGCGCTGAAGAGTTACTCCGGACTGGGGAGGCTGGCCTTCCTGGACGTCCCGGACCCCCGCGCGGCCGTCCTGAAGAAGGCCGCCGCGGACCTGTGCTCGGTCCGGATCACGGTCACCGACCCGCCTGAGTAGACAGGCCCACAGTTCCACCGCAGCATGTCATCAGAGGTCAGGCACTCCCATGCGGGGCGCAACCAGGAACGAAGTCATCGACTGGGGCGGCCAGCCGTGGTCGTCCGTGTCGGCCGGAGGCCATGGATGCCCGGCGGTGAAGTGTTCCCAGTCGGGGAACTGGTCCCATTCGGGGAAGGGGTCCGGGGGCAGGGCGGCGTCAGGGTCCGGGCCGGGGTCCGGGAATGGATCTGCGCACAGGAGATTTTCGGGCCAGCGGGGTGGTTCCCAGTCGGGGTATTCGCTGGCGTAGTGGCGTCCGGCCGGTGAGGTCCAGCCCGGCGGGTGCTCCGCGCTGGCGGCGGCGGGTGTCCAGGTGGAGTTGTGTTTGAGCCGGTGGTGTTTCGGGCAGGGCTGGGCCAGATTCGCCACCCCGGTGCCGCCGCCGTCGGCCCAGGCCAGCAGGTGATCGGCCTCGTTATCCAGCGACGGGTTATTACACCCCGGGAACGGGCACTTGCCGTCGCGCAGCCGCAGCCACTGCCGCATCGCCTTCGTGACCCGGTAACTGGTACGCCCGATTTCCAGCGGCGCCCCGTCGCGGGGGTCGACCAGGACCCGGTGGAAGGACTCCGCGCCGTCGGCGACCAACCGGCGGGCCATCGAGAGCGGGACCGGCCCGTACCCGTCCAGCATGGCCGGTTCCTCCGTGGCCCCGAGCAAAGCCATCACCGGGACCGTGACCAGGACCTGCGCCCGCGGCGACGGAACACCCCCGCCAGTGCCGCCGGTCCCGTCGCCGCCGCCTACGCCGCCGGTGCCGGGGGTGTTGGTGGTGAGGAGCCAGGTGGCGGTGACGTCGGCGCGGAGCTGGGCCAGGGTCCGGGACTCGCCCGGGCCCTGCAGCGCCCGGGCCGCGGCGGTGGTCCGTTCCCAGATCCCCGCCGCAACATCGGCCGGGAGCCGGGCCGAGAGCCAGGCCATGCCGTCCCGGTCCGGGACAAACTCCACCCGCCGCTCCGCCACCCCCGTGGCGTGGCGGGCCTCGATGCTCTCCGGGTGGTGGCGTTCGCGCCAGGTGCGCGCCTTGGCCCGGAACCGGCCCGGGGCCAGCTCCCCGGCCGGGCACCCCCGCGCCGGATCCGGCGCGGCGGGGTCCAGGAAATGCGCCTCCAGCCCCGCCGCCCCGGCCCGGTCCAGGTTCGCCGCCTCATCGACCATGATCCGGGCATGCTGCCAGGACAGCTCCCCGGCCTGCAACGCCGCCAACGTCAACGGCAACGACGAGACCAATGCCAGCGCGTCGGAGAGCAGCGCCGAAGCGGTCCGTTCGCTCACGGTCAGGACACCCGCGACCTCCGCCACGACCGCCAGCTCCCGCGCCGTGGCCTCCCGCGCCGACACGACCGGGGCGGCCAGGAGTTCCTCCGCGCGGACATAGTCGGCGGCCAGGTGGACCTTCAACGCCGCCATCCCGGCCTCCAACCGCGCCACCAACGCCAACCCATCCAGGCACCCGTCCGCGAAATCCCGCAACGGATCAGCCCCGACATCAGCAGCCACAGCGGTTTCCCCAACGCGCGAATCAGCGCGGTCCGCACCGGCCCCGCCCGCCGAATCTCCGCCGGCAAGGCCGGCGAGAGCAGCCAGGGCGGCAACCGACGCGGCCACAGCCGCCAACGCCTCCCCGCTCTCCGGGCTCCAGGCTGCTCTGCTCTCCATACCCACAGCATGACAGGAGGCACTGACATTTTTGACGCCGCGGGCTGTGACTTTCGGCGGTAAATGGCTGTGCTTTCACAGCGCCATTTGGCGCATGGTGCAGTCCCGAAGGGGATGCTTCTAGAGGGCGTACGTGACGCACCGGGCCGGCTCAGTATGGGACAGTGTGGGCGAAAGTAACTGTCAGGATGCCAGTCCCGCACCCGAGGTAGAGTATGGACTCCGCCCCGCACTCGTCAGCTACCGAGCGATAGAAGTCGTGGTCCGGTCCATCCGGATTGTCATTGTCGTACAGGTCAACGAGCCTGGCGTCGTAATCGCTTACAGCTAGACCTTGCGCACTGGCGGCATATATCCGGAGCTTGCGCCCCTAGACCGGTCCGGACGAGTTCACCGACGCCCAGACAATCGCCGCGGTCGAACGGGACATGCGCGGAACCTTCCGGCTCCTCGAGCGCTTCTTCCGCCAAATCACCCATGTATTGAAGATCAAGGAATTTGAAACCATCTCCGACGACGTCATCGAAGCAGCCGCCAGCACCGTCGTCATCGGCAACGAACGACAAAGAGCGCCAACAATACACCGAAGTTCACAAGCGCGGGCCGCGGGAACCCCGGGCCGGCAACGAAGACTGCCCGCCGCCGGAACGGCAAAGCGCCATAAACCGATCAGGCCCCTATATCAGCAGCCGGTCAGGTGCCGTTTCGGCCGTTCCTGCCGGTACCGGTACCGGGCGGTTTCCCGGAAACCGGCCTGCGCATACAAGTCCCGGGCGCCGACATTGGACGCCATCACCAAAAGCCAGTAGCCCTCGAGGCCGCGAGCATCGCCCTCGCGCAGCAGCGCCCGGACAATCCGGCCGCCAAAGCCCTGCCGGCGCGCATCAGGACGGGTTGCCATGCAGTACAACCCGCCCCAGCCTGGCACCGCCGATCCGGCGGCAGGCATGGCGAGCCGCGCCACAGCGGCGGGCGCGCCGGCGTCGTCGCGCACCAGCCCGTACAGCGAAGCGCAACCTTCGAGGATGCCGCGGGCGACAGCGAGTTCCGCTCCTCCCCCACGCCCGTCGACGCTCCACCAAAGTTCAAGCCACTCCGCTGTCGGCGCGGCTGAAATCTCCACGGCGGGGTCCGCGCCAGCGTCAGCCCCACTTACCGGCCCGCCAAGCGGGCCCCTGACCAGGACCAGTGTCTCGGACTGCCGGGTGAACCCCTCGGCGTCGAGGACGGCGTTGAGGGCCGCGGAGCGCGGGCCGTCAAAGACCTGAAAGATTACAGGTAGCCGGCGGCTCCGGTACCAGAGCCTCGCCTCGCGCAGTGCCGACAACAGCGCGTGCGGGTCCTCGCCGGGATCCCTGGGCCAGACAGAGTTTGCCCGCTGCGTCACGCCGGAGGCCGCCCGCAGCACCCAGCCGCCGGACCCGTGCCGCTCGGCGGCAGGCCACGCGGAATCCATCAGGGCCTCCAGCCGCGGAACCGAAACAGGCACCGGCGCAGGCGCCGATGCGGGGGTCGGGGTCAGGTCCATCGCGGGTCTCCGTCCGGGAAGAATGCCGGTGCTGGCGAATACGGGCAACTGTGAAGACGGCAGGGGCTCCCCGGTCATCCGGGGAGCCCCTGCCGCTGGTGCCAGGTTAGTTCTGGCCCTCCGCGGGCTTTTTGGCCTCGGGCTTGAAGTCCACGCCGGCTTCCTTGCGCTGCTGCGCCGTGATCGGAGCAGGGGCCTGGGTCAGCGGGTCGAAACCGCCGCCGGACTTCGGGAATGCGATGACGTCGCGGATGGACTCCACGCCGGCCAGCAGGGCAACGACGCGGTCCCAGCCGAAGGCGATGCCGCCGTGCGGCGGGGCGCCGAACTTGAAGCCCTCAAGGAGGAAGCCGAACTTCGTCTGGGCGTCCTGCTTGTCCAGGCCCATGAGCTCGAAGACCCGCTCCTGGACGTCGCGCTGGTGGATACGGATCGAGCCGCCGCCGATTTCGTTGCCGTTGCAGACGATGTCGTAGGCGTAGGAGAGCGCCGACTCGGGGTCCTTATCGAAGGTGTCGAGGAACTCCGGCTTCGGCGACGTGAACGCATGGTGCACCGCGGTCCACTTGCCGGCACCGACGGCGACATCGCCGGAGGCGACAGCAGCGGCGGCCGGCTCGAACATCGGAGCGTCCACAACCCAGCAGAAGGCCCAGTCGGACGGGTTGATCAGTCCGGTGCGGTGCCCGATCTCGACCCGGGCTGCGCCCAGGAGGGCACGTGACGGCGTCTTCTCGCCCGCTGCGAAGAAGATGCAGTCACCGGGCTTGGCGCCGACGGCGTCGGCGAGGCCCGCACGCTCGGTGTCGGTGAGGTTCTTGGCGACGGGACCGGCGAGTTCGCCGTCTTCCTTGTACAGGACGTAGGCCAGGCCCTTGGCGCCGCGCTGCTTGGCCCATTCCTGCCAGGCGTCGAGGGCGCGGCGGGCCTGGGAGGCGCCGCCGGGCATGACGACGGCACCGACGTAGGGCGCCTTAAACACGCCGAAGTTCGTGTCCTTGAAGAATTCAGTCAGCTCGGTGAGCTCCTGGCCGAAGCGCAGGTCCGGCTTGTCCGAACCGTAGCGGGCCATGGCGTCGTTGTAGGTGATGCGCTGGATCGGCGTCGGGATCTCGACGTCGATCAGCTTCCACAGGGCCTTGACGATGTTCTCGCCGAGCTGAATGATGTCGTCCTGATCCACGAAGCTGGCCTCGATGTCGAGCTGCGTGAACTCCGGCTGGCGGTCCGCACGGAAGTCTTCATCGCGGTAGCAGCGGGCGATCTGGTAGTACTTCTCGAAGCCGCCAACCTGCAGGAGCTGCTTGAACAGCTGCGGGGACTGCGGCAGCGCGTACCAGGAACCCGGTGCGAGCCGTGCGGGGACCACGAAGTCGCGGGCGCCTTCCGGCGTCGAGCGGGTCAGTGTGGGGGTTTCGATCTCGACATAGCCGTCCTGGTGGAGCAGCTCGCGGGCCACGCGGTTGGCTTCCGAGCGCAGGCGCAGGTTGCGGGCGGGGCCGGGCCGGCGCAGATCCAGGTAGCGGTGCTTCAGTCGTGCTTCCTCGCCGACCTCCACGTGCTCGTCGATCTGGAACGGCAACGGGTCCGAGGTGTTGAGAATGGTGACGTTCTCGGCCATGACCTCGATTTCACCGGTGGGAAGCGCCGGGTTCTCGTTGCCCGCGGGGCGCTGGGACACCGTGCCGGTGACCTGCAGCACGTATTCGTTGCGCAGGCCGTGGAAGACCTCTTCTTCACGGACCACGACCTGGGCGACGCCGGACGCGTCGCGCAGGTCAACGAATGCGACACCACCGTGGTCACGACGCCGGCCGACCCAGCCGGCGAGGGTTACGGTTTGTCCAATGTGCTCGGAGCGGAGGGATCCGAGGTCATGTGTGCGCAGCACAGCACGCCTTTCTGAAGAAGACAGAGGGAAAATCAAAAGCGATATTGAACCAATGACGCTCTAATAGGATCGCTACTGGAACGATCCCGTTCGAGTTTACCCGTTGGAAAGGCCCCGCCCGCCATGACGAGCCGGCATCACAGAACCCAGCCAGGCGACCGGCCCGGCATGACGCCGAACAAGGCGCCCGGTGGGCGCCCCGGCCAGCAGCTACAGCGTCGCCTCGGTGTGTTTGATTCCACGGCAATCGGCCTCGGTTCCATGCTGGGCGCCGGGGTCTTCGTGGTCTTCTCCCCCGCCGCCGCCCTGGCCGGGCCGCTGCTGGTGCTGGCGGTGGCCGTGGCCGGCGTCATCGCCTACTGCAACGCCGTGGCGTCCGCCCAACTGGCGGCAAAGTATCCTGCCAGCGGCGGAACCTACGTATACGGGCGCCGGCAGTTGGGCGAGTGGCCGGGCTTCATTGCCGGCTGGGGTTTCGTGACGGGCAAGACGGCGTCCTGCGCGGCGATGGCGCTCACGTTCGGACACTACGTGGCGCCGGCGTACGCCACGCCGCTGGCCGTCGCCGCCGTCGTGGTTCTCACCGGGGTCAACCTGCTCGGCATTACCCGGACAGCAATGCTGACCAGGATCCTGCTGGCCGTGGTGCTGGCAACGCTCGCCTTCGTCGCCGTCGCCTCGCTGCTCGGCCCCCACCCGGCCGGCGCCCCCGCGTCGGGGACAACGGCACCACTGACGACGCCGGCCGGCGGCTGGGGCGTCCTTCCCGCCGCGGGGCTGATGTTCTTCGCTTTCGCCGGCTACGCGCGGATCGCCACCCTGGGCGAAGAGGTCAAGGACCCCACCCGCACCATCCCGCGCGCCATCCTGGCGGCACTGGCCGGGGCCTTCGTGATCTACCTCGGCCTGGCCGCCCTGCTGCAGTGGCACCTGCCGCCGCAACTGCTGGCGGGTTCGACGGCGCCGCTGCTGGACGCCGTTGCCGTGTCGCAGCTCAGCGGCGGAGTCCCCTTCGTCCAGGCCGGGGCCGCCGCCGCCTGCCTCGGCGCGCTGCTGGCCCTGATCACCGGGGTGGGCAGGACCACCCTGGCGATGGCCCGGGAACGCGACCTTCCGGGCCCGCTGGCGCGGGTGGGCGGCACCCACACCGTCCCGTTTGTCGCGGAACTCGCCGTCGCCGGCGTCGTCATCATCCTGCTGCTGCTGAGCACCAACGTGATGACCGTGGTGGGCTTTTCCAGCTTCGGCGTGCTGATCTACTACGCGGTGACCAACGCCGCGGCCTTCACCCTCGCCGGCCGGCCGTGGCATGCGCCGCGCTGGCTCAACGTGTTGGGCTTCCTCGGCTGCCTGGTCCTGGCCGTGACGTTGCCGCCGGCCTCCATGCTGGTCATGGCTGCGGTGCTCACCGTCGGGATGGCAGGGCGGTACCTGGTCCTGCGGCTGCGCCGGACCCGCCGGAAGGACTAACCCGCGGCGGTGACCCGGACGTGCAGGTCCTCCTCGGCGGGCATCCACTCAGCCGGGTCGGCGTCGTACTGCTCACCCGAACGGATGTCCTTGACCTGGTGCTTGCCGTCGTCGTCGGTGAACCAGACGAACGGAATGCCGCGGCGGTCGGCGAACTTGATCTGCTTGCCGAACTTCTCTGCCTTCGCGGCCACCTCCGTGGCGATGCCCCGGCTGCGGAGCTGGGCGGCGACGTCCTGCGCCGCGCCCCAACTCTCGTCGCTGTTGAGGGTTACCAGCACGGCAGTCGGGACGGAGCGGCTGGCCTTGGCCAGGTCCTGGCTCAGGATCCGGGACACCAGGCGGGTCACGCCGATGGACAGCCCGACGCCGGGGAACTTGCGGTTGCCCTTGCTGGCGAGGGCGTCGTAGCGTCCGCCGGAGCAGATCGATCCCAGCTGTTCATGTCCGACCAGGACCGTTTCCACCACGGTGCCCGTGTAGTAGTCCAGGCCGCGGGCGATACTGAGGTCGGCGACCACCCGGCCCGGCGCGCGCTGCACGGCGGCCGCGATGACCTGCTCCAGTTCGTTCAGGCCTTCCTCGAGCAGCTCATTGCTGACGCCCAGCGCCCGGACCTGATCCACAAAGGAGGTGTCCTTGGTGCGGATGCCCGCGAGCTTGAGGGCGGCCTGCGCCTGCTCGTCGGTGGCGCCGAGCTCTTCCTTGAGCAGCTCGGCAACCTTCGCCGGTCCGACCTTTTCCAGCTTGTCGATGCTGCGGAGGACACCCGCGGTGTCGGTCAGCCCGATCCCCGTGTAGAAGCCCTCGGCCAGTTTGCGGTTGTTGATCCGGAGCAGGAAGTCCGGGATGGGCAGGGCGTTGAGGGCCTCGGCGATCACGAGCGCGATTTCGACGTCGTAGCGGAACGGCAGTTCACCGTCGCCGACGACGTCGATGTCCGCCTGGGTGAACTCCCGGGCGCGCCCCTCCTGGGGACGCTCGCCGCGCCAGACCTTCTGGATCTGGTAGCGGCGGAACGGGAAGGACAGGTAGCCGGCGTTCTCCACGACGTACCGTGCAAAGGGCACGGTGAGGTCGAAGTGCAGGGCCAGGGCGTGCGGGTCGGCTTTGGCCGCAGTGTCCCCCTCGTCGTCCTGGAGCCGGCTCAGGCCGTAAACCTCTTTGTCGATTTCACCCTTGCGCAGCAGCTGCCCCACGGTTTCCACGGCGCGGGTCTCGATCGAGGAGAAGCCATGGAGCTCGAACGTCCGTCGCAGCGTGTCCAGCACATGCAGTTCCACCAGCCGCTCCTCGGGAAGCCACTCGGGGAATCCTGACAGGGAGGCTGTGCGTGCCATGGTGAAATTTTCTCCTCTGGTTACTGCCGCGGCGTCTGGTTGCTGCCGCGGTGCCGTCGGGCACGGGCACGCGGCATTCTCCGTCGAAACATAACGAAGATAGGCGGCGGACCGGCCAGTCGTGCATAAACTGTGTGCGGCAGTCAGTTTATGCGTTCGGCGCCCCCTTGTTACAACGGAGCTGTTACAACGGAGCTGTTACAACGGAGCTGTTACAACGGAGCTGTTACAACGGAGCTGTTACAACGGAGCTGTTACAACGGAGCTGTTACAACGGAGCCGTTCCAACGGAGCCGGCCGGCGGGACTGCCGGCAGCTTGCTGCTGTTACTGCGGCGTCCCCTACGGCGCGTCACGGTCACAGCCATACAACCGGGAGGAACTTTGGCGGCCAGTTCACGCAACGCACGTGAGGCGAAGCGGCGCGTCCAGCAAATGGAGGCCAGGCGCGGACTGCGCCGGGACCAGGACAAGCGCCGCAAGCGTGACAACGTCCTGGCCATCAGCGTAGGTGCCGGAGCCATCGCCCTGGCCCTGATCCTGCAGCTCACCGTCTTCTCGTCGAACCCGACCGAAGAGGAGTTCGCGGCCGCGCAGGAGGGCCTGAAGAGCCCGTCAGCGTCCGCCACGCCCACGGCCTCCCCCACGAACGCCGGCAACATCCCCAAGCCGGACACCGCGGCGGGCAAGACCTTCACCGGTGAGCTCGCGCTGAACCGCGGCACGCTGGGCGTTGAGCTGGACGGCACCAAAGCCCCGCAGGCCGCCGCCGTCTTCAAGTCCCTGGCGGACCAGAACTTCTACAAGGGCCTGAGCTGCCACCGGCTGACCACGGCGGAGAGCTTTGGCGTCCTGCAGTGCGGCTCCAAGAGCGGCGACGGCAGCAGCGACCAGTCCTACACGTGGGGCCCGCTCGAAAACACGCCGGCGGACAACAAATACCCGGCCGGGACCATCGCCGTGGCCCGGACCAGCGGGAACGCCTTCGGCAACGGCACGCAGTTCTTCATTGTGTACAAGGACACCGTCATTCCGGCAGATGCCGCCGGCGGCTACACGGTGGTGGGCAAGGTGACTTCCGGCCTCGACGTGGTGAACGGGATCGCCGCCGCCGGGGTCACTCCGGGCGGCGCCAGCGCCACGGACGGCGCGCCTGTGGAACCAGTCACGATAGACTCGTTCTCACTGAAGTGACCAGCCGCGGCCGCCAAGGCCGCGGACCCGGTATTTCCCTCCAAGCGAAAGACTACGAGCGGTGACAGAGAGTCAGAAATCCGACGAAACATTGGCAACGGCAGCTGCCAGCGAAACCGAAGCCGAGGCAACCCCAGCCCAGGGTGCAGGTGATGCTGTGAACGTCACGGCCGGCGAGACGGCAGCTGAATCCGCTGCTGACGCCGCAGCGCAGGCCACCGGGCCTGACGCTGAGGCTGCGGCAGAGGCTGCGGCAGAGGCTGCCGGGGCGCCTGCCCCGGCTGTGCCGGCTCCTGCGGGACCGCGCCCGGCTGCGCCAAGCCCGGCCGCGTTCGCTGCCCGGCCGAAAGCCAAGCCTTCCGCCGCCGCCCCGGCCCCTGCACCCGCGGCAGTGTCCTCCGCGGCTTCCCTGGCCGAGGCGGCCCGCTGGGGCCGGGTTGAGGGCGACGGCCACGTGTTTCTCACCGTCGACGGCGAAGAGCATTCTGTCGGCCAGTACCCGGGCGTCAGCGCCGACGAGGCTTTGGGCTACTTTGCCCGGAAGTTCGAGGACGTCGTCGCACAGATCGTCCTGCTGGAACAGCGTGTGAGCTCCAAGGCGCCTACCACGGACATGCAGAAGACCGTCACCCACCTGCGCGAGCAGCTGGCCGAACGGAACATGGTAGGTGACTTCCGCTCCGCCGAGGCCCGGCTGGATGTCCTGGTGACCCAGATCAGCGAACTCGAAAAGGCCGAGAAAGCCGAACACGACGCCGTCCGCGCCGCCGAGCTCGCCGCCCGTGAGGCCATCGTGGCCGAGGCCGAGGAAATCGCCGCCCAGGACCCCGCGCAGACCCAGTGGAAGACGTCCAGCGCGCGCATGAATGAGCTCTTCGAAGCGTGGAAGACCGCGCAGAAGAGCGGTGTCCGGCTCGGCCGCAGCAACGAGGACGCGCTGTGGAAGCGTTTCCGCGCCGCCCGCACGGTCTTTGACCGGCACCGCCGCGCTTACTTCTCCCAGCTGGACAGCAACAACTCGGCAGCCAAGGCAGCCAAGGAGAAGCTGATCGCCGAGGCCGAGGCACTGTCGTCCTCGACCGACTGGGGCTACGCCGCCGGCGAATACCGCCGCCTGATGGATGACTGGAAGGCCTCGCCCCGGGCGAGCCGCAAGGACGACGACGCCCTGTGGGCCCGTTTCCGCGCCGCCCAGGACGTCTTCTTCACCAACCGGCAGGCAGCCAACGACGAGATCGACCAGGAATACGGCGCGAACCTTGTCGTGAAGGAAGCCCTGCTGGCGGAGGCGAACGAGCTCCTGCCGATCAAGGACCTGGCCGCCGCCAAGAAGTCACTGCAGTCCATCCGCGACCGGTGGGAGGAGGCGGGCAAGGTTCCGCGCGCCGACATGGGACGGATCGAGGCCGGCCTGCGGAAGGTGGAAGACGCCGTCCGCCAGGCTGAGGACGAGAACTGGAAGCGCTCCAACCCGGAGACGAAGGCACGCACCAACAGTGCCCTGACCCAGCTCGAGGCCGCCATTGCCGGGCTGAAGGAAGACCTCGCCGAGGCGGAGAAGGCCGGCGACGAGCGCAAGATCAAGGCTGCGAGGGAAGCCCTCGAGGCACGCCAGGCGTGGCTGGAGCAGCTCGAACGCTCCGCGAGCGAACTCTCCTAGCCACTCAGGACGCCTGAAGTCACTGCCAGGCCCCGTTCCGGTTTATCCACATGACCGGAGCGGGGCCTGTTCTGTGCCCGGGGAACCGGCCACGATGGCGGAATGGTACTCATGCCCCGAGCTCCCGCCCCGGTGGCCGCTGCGGGCCAGGACCCGGAGCCGTTCGGGCTGTATTCCCCCGGCCCCTTGTTTTCCTGGCCGGAGCTGCAGGCCATGGCGGCCGACGGCGTGCTGACGCAGCTCTATCAGCGCGGCTATCTGCCGCCCGGCGCCCACGCCAGTCCGCAACTGCGCGCCCGGGCCGCGTCTCTGGCCGTTGCGCCGGCAATCCGGCAACGGGTGGTGGCCGGCCGGATGACGGCGGCGTGGATCTACGGCTGCGCCGCGGAGCCGGACCGCCTGGCACTGCTGGTTGATGCGAACCGGCGCGTTTCCAGCCTGCGATCTGTGCGCGGCTGCACGTTCCATGAAGTGCGGCTGGGCCCGTTCGACGTCGTCAGCATGGGAGGACTGATGGTCTCCAGCCCGCTGCGCACGGCCATGGACGTGGCCCTGCACGTGGAGGCCGGCCTCGCCCTGCCGGCCCTGCGGGCCTTCCTGGCCATACCCGAGCTCGGCGTGCGGCTCCGGCTGCTCAGGCTGGCAGTGGACGCCAGCCCCCGCGCCCCGCACAAGAAGGCGGCCCTGGCGAAGATTGCCGCCCTCGAGTGACAGCCGCAGGCACCTCCCGGGCCCGGCCGGCGGGACCGTTCAGCTGCGGCGGCGGTTGCCGGTGGTGCGGTAGACGTCGAAGACACCGTCGATCCGGCGGACTGCGCTAAGGACGTGGCTGAGGTACTTGGGGTCGCCCATCTCAAAAGCGAACTTGGAGATCGCGACCCGGTCGGTGGACGTGTGCACGCTGGCTGCCAGGATGTTGACGTGGTTGTCCGAGAGCACCCGGGTGACGTCCGAGAGCAGGGACTTGCGGTCCAGGGCTTCGACCTGGATTTCCACCAGGAACACGCTGGACTGCGTGGGCGCCCAGTCCACTTCCACGATCCTGTCGGGCTGGTCCCTCAGGCCGCTGACGTTGGTGCAGTCGGTGCGGTGCACGGACACCCCGGAACCGCGGGTGACGAACCCGAGGATGGGGTCGGGCGGGACCGGCGTGCAGCACCGGGCCAGCTTCACCCACACATCATCCACGCCGCGGACAACCACACCGGAATCGGAGAAGCGGGCCTTGCTGACCTGGGTGGGGATCGAGACCTCGGCGAGGTCGTCATCCGGGTGCTCGGTGGGGCCCAGGCTCTCTACCAGGCGTTCCATGACGGACTGTGCGGAGGTGTGCCCGTCGCCTACCCCGGCGTAGAGTCCGGAGATGTCGGCGTACTTGAAGTCCTCTGCGATCGCGGCGAGGGCGTCGTGGGTCATGAGCCGCTGCAGCGGGAGGTTCTGCTTGCGCATCGCCTTGGTCAGCAGGTCCTTGCCGCGGTCGATCGCTTCCTCGCGGCGTTCCTTGCTGAACCATTGCCGGATCTTGTTCCGGGCCCGGGCGCTCTTGACGAAGTGCTGCCAGTCCTGGCTGGGTCCGGCGCCTTCGGCCTTGGAGGTGAAGATCTCCACCCAGTCACCGTGGTTCAGCTCGCTGTTCAGCGGGACGAGTTTGCCGTTGACGCGGGCCCCGATGGTCCGGTGGCCCACCTCGGTGTGCACGGCGTACGCGAAGTCCACCGGGGTGGAGCCGGCCGGCAGGGCCATAACCTCGCCCTTGGGGGTGAAGACAAACACTTCCCGGGCGTTGATCTCAAAGCGCAGCGAGTCGAGGAACTCGCCCGGGTCGGAGGTTTCCTGCTGCCAATCGACGAGGGAGCGCAGCCAGCCCATGTCGCCGTCGCGCGGGCTGCCGGGCCCGGCGGCCGTCCGGTTCGGCTGGTCCTTGTACTTCCAGTGCGCGGCGACGCCGTACTCGGCCCGCCGGTGCATCTCGTGGGTGCGGATCTGGATCTCCACCGGCTTGCCGCCCGGGCCGATCACCGTGGTGTGCAGCGACTGGTACATGTTGAACTTGGGCATCGCGATGTAGTCCTTGAACCTCCCGGGCAGGGGGTTCCAGCGCGAGTGCATGGCGCCAAGGGCCGCGTAGCAGTCCCGGACGGAGTCGACCAGGACGCGCACGCCCATGAGGTCGTTGATGTCGTCGAAGTCTTTGTCGCGGACGATCATCTTCTGGTAAATCGAGTAGTAGTGCTTGGGCCGGCCGGTGATCGTGGCTTTGATCTTGGCCGCGCGGAGGTCCTCGGTGATCTGGTTGCGGATGACAGCCAGGTTCTTTTCCCGCTCCGGGGTCCGGTCCCCCACCATCCGCACGATTTCCTCGTACACCTTCGGATAGAGGGCGGCGAAGGAGAGGTCCTCAAGTTCCCACTTGATGGTGTTCATGCCGAGCCGGTGGGCCAGCGGCGCGAAGATCTCGAGCGTTTCCCGGGCCTTCCGGGCCGAGGACTCGGCTGAGACGAACCGCCACGTGCGGGCGTTGTGGAGCCGGTCGGCCAGTTTGATCATGAGGACACGGATGTCCTTGGCCATGGCCACGACCATCTTGCGGACGGTCTCGGACTGCGCCGCCTCGCCGAAGCTGACCTTGTCCAGCTTGGTGACGCCGTCCACCAGCATCGCCACTTCCGGCCCGAATTCGGCTTTCAGGTCCGCCAGCGTGTAGGAGGTGTCCTCGACAGTGTCGTGCAGCAGGGCGGCGGCCAGCGTGGTGCCGCTGAGACCGAGTTCGGCCAGGATCGTGGCGACGGCGACCGGGTGCGTGATGTAAGGGTCACCGCTTTTGCGCTTCTGTCCCCGGTGGCAGCGCTCGGCCACGACGAAGGCGCGCTGGATGAGGTCGAAGTCCTCTTTGGGATTGTTGGCGCGCACAGTGCGCAGCAGCGGCTCCAGGATCGGCGAGTACGCCGGGGCACCGCGGCCTGTCAGCCGCGCCAGCCGGGACCGTGTCCGTTCCCGCCGTCCGGGGAACGTGGGGCGGGCCCCGGAGTTGTCAACCGGCACTGGAACATCGGGACGTCCGGGAGCCACCAGGCCGGTCTGAGAACCCTGGCCGTGGCCCTTGCCCGCAGGTGCCTGAGGCACCGGCGTCGAACGTTCTTCCAATGGAGCACCTCTCGCGACCGGTTAATTATTCCAGTGTATTCCCGCAGCAGGATACTTCGATAACCGGCCCGGATACGACAACGGGCCGGAGGCCGCCCGAAAGGACGCTCTCCGGCCCGCCGGCGGACGGCTCAGGCCGTGGCTGCGGACTCCTGCGCGGCGGTCTTGGCGGCCGCATCCGCGCGCCGCTGTTCCACCCGCTTGGCCTGCTTGACGAGGTCCGGCTCGCCCTGCCTCAGCGCGGCATACAGCGGGGCCGCGATGAAGATCGTGGCCGCGGTGCCGACGAGAATGCCGACGAACAGGGCCAGCGACAGGTCCCGCAGGGTGCCGGCCCCCAGGAGTCCGGCGCCGATGAAGAGGATGGCGCCGACCGGGAGGATGGCCACCACCATGGTGTTGATGGAGCGGACCAGGGTCTGGTTGATGGCCAGGTTGACCTCCTCGGCGAAGGTGCGCCGGGTGGATGCCTGAATGTCCGCGGTATTCTCGCGGATCTTGTCGAACACCACCACGGTGTCGTACAGCGAGTAGCTGAGCACGGTCAGGAAGCCGATGATGGCCGACGGTGTCACTTCGAAGTCACTGAGCCCGTACACACCGGCGGTAATGAACATCGTCACGGCCATGCCGACGATTGCCGACAGTGACATCTTCCAGGTCCGGAAGTATAGCGCCATCAGGACTGCGGCCAGGCCAACGAAGATCGCCAGGCCGATCAGGGCCTGCTTGGTGACGTCCGCACCCCAGGTGGGGCCGACGAACGTGGAAGTCACTTCGTTGTCGGTCACGCCGTAGGCCTTGGTGAGGCCCTGCTTGATCTGCAGCGTCTCGTCGTCGCTGAGCTTGTCCGTCTGGATGCGCATGGTATTGCCGGCGACGTTGGCGACGCGCGGCACCGCCCCCGGCACGACTTCCTGGACGGCCTTCTCGCCGCGGGACGCCTCGGTGGACTGGACATTGGAGACCGTGAACTCCGAGCCGCCGCGGAACTCGATGCCGAGGTTGAAGCCGCCCTTGAAGATCGGGATCAGGATGGACAGGGCGACGGCGATGCCGGCAACCAGGAACCAGACCTTCTTGTAACCGACAAAGTCGTACGAGCGTTTGCCCGTGTAGAGCTCGTTGCCGAATGTTGAGAAGTTGACCATTTACTTGCCCTCCTTGGACGTGCTCTTGGAGGTGCCGGCGAGCTGCTCCTGTTGTGCCTGCTCCTGCTTTTCAGCGAGTCGGCGTTCTGCAATCGTCATCCGGCGCTCTGCCTCTGCGGCGGCGCCGGTGTTCTTCGCGCGGACCACGGCCACCGGCTTGTCGTCCGGGGTGCGGAGCCGGCCGGCCCCGCGGTATAGCGGCACGGCGCCCAGGCGCTTCGGGTCCAGGCCGGAGAACCGGTGGCCTTCGCCGAAGAACTTGGTCCGGGCCAGCAGTTGCAGGGTCGGGTGGGTGAACATGAACACGACAATGAGGTCGGCAATGGCGGTGAGGCCAAGGGTGAACGCGAAGCCTCGGACGTTGCCCACGGCCACGAAGAACAGCACGACGGCGGCGAGCAGGTTGACGGCCTTGGACGCCAGGATGGTGCGCTTGGCTCGTTTCCAGCCGTTTTCCACCGCTGAGACCAGTCCCCGGCCCTCGCGAAGCTCATCGCGGATGCGTTCGAAGTACACAATGAACGAGTCCGCGGTCTGGCCGATGGCCACAATCAGACCGGCCACGCCAGCCAGGGACAGCCGGTAGTTCTCCGTCCAGCCCAGGATGGCGATGGCCAGGAACGTGATCACGCCGGCAATCACGAGGGACGCCACGGTCACGAAGCCCAGTGCCCGGTACTGGAAGAGCGAGTAGATCACCACGAGCAGCAGGCCGATGAGGCCGGCCAGCATGCCCATGCGGAGCTGCTCTCCGCCGAGGGTTGCCGAGATCTGCTGTTCGCTCTGGATCTCGAAGCTGATCGGCAGGGCGCCGAAACGAAGCTGGTCGGAGAGGGCCTTCGCGGACTCTTCGGTGAACCCGCCCGTAATCTGCGGGCGGCCGTCCGTGATGACGGCCAGAGAGCGCGGGGCGGAGATCACCTGGTCGTCCAGGACGATCGCGAACTGGGCCTTCGGGTCCGATCCGCTCTGACCGCCGGCGGCGGAATAGAACTGGTACAGCCGTTCCGTGACTTCCTTGAACTTGGCGGTGCCCTCGTCATCGAACTGGATGTTGACGGCCCATTCGTTGGTCACGGCGCCCTGTGCGCCGCGCTGCAGCTGGAACGAGGAGGACTTGATGTTCGAGCCCTTGACCTCAACCGGGCCAAGAATGTACTTGATGGCCGGGGACGTGGCCGTGGCCGGTTCACAGGTCACCAGCGGCTTCGCCGGATCGGAGCGCTGCTGCTTGTCCTGCGAGGGGTTCACGCAGTCAAGCGCCTCGAACTGCTTGTAGATCTCGGGGGTGATCCAGTTCTCGTCGCTGCTGTTGGCCGGTGCCGCCGTGGGCTTGGGCAGCTTGTCCTCCGGGGTGCGCGACTCGGCAGGCACCGCTGCGCCGGCGCCGGTCTGGATCACCGGCCGGAAGTTCATGTCCGCGGACGCCTGGATCAGCGCGCGGGTTTCCTTGGCGGGGGTACCCGGCAGGCTGACGACGACGTTGCGGCCGGACTGGGTGCTGATTTCCGCTTCCGCAACGCCGGAGCCGTCCACGCGCTGGCGAATGATCGCCACAGCCTGGTTGAGCTGATCTTCGGTAATGCCCGAACCGCCCTCTACCTTTGGCGCCAGGATCATCTGGGTGCCGCCTTCAAGGTCCAGGGCGAGCTTGGGCGTCCAGCTCGCCTGACCGGCCATCGTGCCGCCGGCCAGGACAGCCGTCATGGCGGCGATGAGTACACCAAGCCAGACCAGCATCCTGATGGCTGATTTTTTGGGGCCAGTTCGTGCCATTGTCGATCTTTCTAATATTTACGGCGGATCCGCCGGCGGGGGCGCTGCGTCCCCCGCCGGCGGACGCCCGCAATCGTTGCTTCGCTGGATAGCTCAGAGAGGCAGACTAGCTGTCTTTCTTGCCTTCGTCGTTGAGGCGGCGCAGGGTTTCCTCGGGAGTTTCGTTGCGGGGGGTTTCGTCGACCGGGGTTTGATTGACCGGCGTCGACCCGTCCGCAGCCTCGGCGGCCGGGCTGAGAGAGGAAGCGTCGTCGGGAACAACCGTCGGCTCCACGGCGGCAGCAACCGGCTCGACGATCTTGGTGACGGCCTGGCGGTGCACGGTAGCGGTGTTGCCGGGGGACAGTTCCAGCGTGACCTTGTTCTCCGCTTCGTCGATGTCGACGATCCGGCCGAACAGGCCAAAGCTCGTCATAACCTCCACACCGGGGCCGAACTTCGACTGGAGCTCAGCCTGCTGCTGCTGCGTCTTCTTGTTGCGGCGGAACATCATGAAGACGAACACGCCGAGCATGACGAACAGGAGAATTGTCATTGGATCCAAGGGGAATGTTCCATTCTGTACTTGCGTAGCTGGTTTTCAACAACGTCCGTTTGTTCCGGGCGGCGCGGGCAGAGGCCTGCACAGCAAGCTGGCAGAGAGACCATTCCCCCAACCGCCGGCGGCCACCTGCTCTCCGCCCACGGAAACAAAACCCGAACGTGCCGAGCGTCATACCAGTCTAAAGGGAAAAGCTGGACGAACGGTGCTAGCGGCCGTTTCGGATCCGCTCGGGACCGGTTTCTTCACCAAGCACGCCCGCCTGCCCGTCCGGGCCGTCGTCCGGATCGCCGGCCTGGAACAGTTCCAGTGGGTCCTGCCCGAAGACTCCGGCGGGAACGGCAAAGCCCAGGTGCGTCCATGCCGGAGCCAGGGCGATCCGGCCGCGGGGCGTCCGGCCCAGCAATCCTTCGCGTACGAGGTACGGCTCGGCGACCGTTTCCACCGTTTCGGTTTCCTCGCCCACGGCGATCGCGAGGGTGGAAAGCCCCACCGGACCTCCGCCGAACTTGGTGATGAGGGCCTCGAGCACGGCACGGTCCAGACGGTCCAGGCCGCGCTTGTCCACCTCATACATGTCCAGCGCCGCCGACGCCGCCCGCGCGTCGATCTGTTCGATACCGTGCACGAGGGCCCAGTCGCGGACCCGGCGCAGGAGCCGGTTCGCGATGCGGGGCGTCCCCCGGGACCGTCCGGCGATCTCGCTGAAACCTGCGGAGTTGACCTTCAGGTCCAGCAGCCCGGCGGAACGGCGCAGCACGAGCTCGAGCTCCTCGACCGAGTAGAACTCGAGGTGCCCGGTGAACCCGAAGCGGTCACGCAACGGACCGGGGAGCAGCCCGGCCCGGGTGGTGGCGCCGACAAGGGTGAAGGGCGGCAGTTCCAGCGGGATGGCGGTGGCACCGGCGCCCTTTCCGACCACAATGTCGACCCGGAAGTCTTCCATCGCCATATAGAGCATTTCCTCCGCCGGCCGGGACATGCGGTGGATTTCGTCCAGGAACAGGACCTCGCCCTCGGAGAGCGAGGACAGGATGGCCGCGAGGTCGCCGGCATGCTGGATGGCCGGGCCGCTGCTGATCCGCAGCGGCACGTTCATCTCGGCGGCGATGATCATGGACAGCGTGGTTTTTCCCAGGCCGGGAGGGCCGGAAAGCAGCACGTGGTCCGCGCTGCGGCCCCGCATGCGCGACGCTTCCAGGACCAAGGACAGCTGTTTGCGGACCCGGTGCTGCCCCACGAAGTCGTGCAGGTTCTTGGGCCGCAGGGCCGCTTCGATGGCGCGTTCCTCCGGCTCCTCTCCCCCGGCGACGATCCACGGCTCAGCCACGCGCGCCTACCCGGTTGCCCGCGCGTGCGCCGTCCTGCCCCAACCAGCGCAGGGTGGCGCGGAGGATTTCGGCCACGTTGCCGGCGGCGGCGAGTTCCGGGGCGTCGGCGAGGGATTTGTCGATGCTGGCGGTGGCATCCTTTTCGGACCAGCCAAGGCTCGTCATCGCCGCCACGACCTGCGGCTTCCAGACGGACTCCGTGGAGACTGACGGGGCCGGCGCGCCGGCGGTGCCGTGCGGGACAAGCTTGCCGGCGAGTTCCAGCACGATCCGGCCGGCCACCTTCGGCCCGATGCCGGGGACCTTGGTGAAGGCTTTGCCGTCACCGGAGTGCGCGGCCACCCGGATGGCTTCGGGTTCGTGGACGGCCAGCACGGCCAGGGCGAGCCGGGGCCCGACGCCGCTGACGCTGAGCAGGACATCGAAGACTTCCCGCTCGTCGTCGCTCGCGAAGCCGAACAGGGTCAGCGAGTCTTCCCGCACGATCAGGGACGTGAACAGTTTGCCCTCTTCACCCACGCGCAGGCTGCTGAGGGTCTGCGGCGTGGCGTTGACGCTCATGCCGGCCCCGTTGAGGTCGATCACCGCCGAGGACAGGCCCACATGCGCGACGGTTCCGCGAAGAAAACTGATCAAGGCCTGGCTCCTGGGTGTGTGGGCTTAAGCGTGCACGAACCTTAAGGTGCACGAACATCGAATATATCTACGAATACCCTACCAAGCCTGGCCCCGGAACAGGCGGACATTCAGCGTGCACGGCGCGCTTTTGCCTCCGCGTCGGCCCAGGCGCGCTGGGCGGGGGTGAGGGACTGGCTGCCCGGTCCCGTCGTTGAAACGACAGCACCGCTCCCCGCCCGCCAGGCATGCGTGATGGCCAGGGCCAGGGCATCGGCGGCGTCGGCGGGGCGGGGCGGGGCATCCAGCCGGAGGATCTTGGTCACCAGTTTGGTGACGGCGTCCTTGTTGGACGAGCCGCTCCCGGTCACGGCGGCCTTGACTTCAGACGGCGTGTGCAGGGCCACCGGGATGCCCCGGCGGGCGGCGGCCGCGATGACCACGCCGGAGGCCTGGGCGACGCCCATGACCGTGCTGACGTTGAGCTGGGAGAAGACACGCTCGACGGCGAGGACGTGCGGCTCGTAGTTATCGAGCCATTCGTCGATCGAGGTGGCGATGACCAGCAGCCGCTGGTCCAGGCTTTCCTCGGGCGAGGTCCCCACGACGCCGAAGGCCACCATGGTGGCACGCCGGTTCTTTTCGACGTCCACGACGCCGATCCCGCAGCGGGTGAGGCCGGGATCGACGCCGAGGACGCGAAGGGTCACTCGGCTTCCAGTGCGGCCTGCACTTCGTCGCTGAGGTCGGCGTTGCTGTAGACGTTCTGGACGTCGTCGAGGTCTTCGAGGGCGTCGACGAGCTTCATGAACTTCTTGGCGGCGTCGAGGTCCAGCGGCACCTCCATGGAGGGGACGAACTCGGCTTCGTCGGTATCGTATTCGATCCCGGCTTCTTTGAGTGCGTCGCGGATGGCCTGCAGGTCCTTCGGGTCCGAGTGGATCTCGAAGCTCTCGCCGTTGTCCTTGACTTCCTCCGCGCCGGCGTCGAGGACGGCCATCAGGAGGTCGTCCTCGGTGAGGCCGTTCTTCGGCAGCGAGACGACGCCCTTGCGGGTGAAGAGGTAGCTCACGGAGCCGGGGTCGGCGATCGTGCCGCCGTTGCGGGAGATAGCGAGCCGGACCTCGGAGGCGGCACGGTTCTTGTTGTCCGTGAGGCACTCGATGAGCAGGGCCGAGCCCTGCGGGCCGCGGCATTCGTACATGATCTCCGTGTAGTCCACGACCTCGCCGGTGAGCCCGGCGCCGCGCTTGATGGCGCGGTCGATGTTGTCGTTGGGGACGGAGGTCTTCTTGGCCTTCGTGACGGCGAGTTCCAGGCCGGGGTTGCCGGCGAGGTCGGGACCGCCCATGCGCGCGGCGACTTCGATGTTCTTGATCAGCTTGGCGAACGACTTGGCCCGGCGGCTGTCAATGATGGCCTTTTTGTGCTTGGTCGTCGCCCATTTGGAGTGGCCTGACATGCTTTACGCTTCTCCTCTGATCATTCGAATAAACAGTTCATGCACGCGCTTCTCCCCCGTCACTTCCGGGTGGAAGGAGGTGGCCAGCAGCTTGCCGGAACGCACTGCAACAATTCTAGCCGTCCCTTGCAGGACAGCGGCATGCGAGGCATGCTCCGGGTCTGCGGGCTCCACCTGCGCCAGGACCTCCACACCCGAACCCACACGCTCCACCCACGGGCCGCGGATGAACACCGCATGGACGGGAGCCACACCGGAGCCGGTGTCGCTGAAGCCCAGTCCCTTGAATTCGAGGTCGGTTTCGAACGACTCGCGCTGCCGGCCGAAGGCGTTGCGGCGCACGGTGATGTCGAGCCCGCCAAAGGTCTGCTGCGGGTTGCCGGCGAGGTCCGTTGCCGGGTCAGCGATCTCGTTGGCCAGCAGGATCATGCCGGCGCACGAGCCGTAGACGGGAAGGCCGTCCCGGATGCGCTCGCGCAGCGGATCGCGGAGCCCGAAAATCCCGGCGAGCTTGTCAATCGCGGTCGATTCGCCGCCGGGGATGATGAGCCCGTCCAGGTCGTCGAGTTCGCCGGGGCGGCGGATCCCGATGCCGGTGGCGCCGGCCGCCTCGACAGCGTGCAGGTGTTCCCGGAAATCGCCCTGGAGCGCCAGGACGCCGATCCGGAGGCCTGTGCCCGCGCGGGATCCAGGGGGGAAAGAGGGGGTGGTCATCCCCACAGCATAGTGCGCCGCAGGCTGCCGGGACGCACACGGCGGCCCCCGGCGTCCGGGTTCCATGCCTCTGCTGGGATATATTACAGAGCATGTTTTACTTCAGCGTTCCGCTCGGCAAGCTCGTCCGCCGGGTCTCCCGGCTCAGGGGCGGAGGCTCGGCCCTTCCCGGGCTCGTGGTCGAAAAAATCGACCCCGGTTTCATGCAGCGGACCCTGTCCACACTGCCGTTGGGGGTCGCCGTCGTCAGCGGCACGAACGGCAAGACGACCACCACCAAGATGGTGGTGGAACTGCTGGAGAGCCAGGGCCTGAAGGTCTTCACGAACCGCACCGGCAGCAACTTCACGCGCGGCGTGGCGGCAGCCCTGCTGGGTGAGGTCGACTGGCGCGGCCGGCTGGATGCCGATGTCGCAGTGCTGGAACTCGATGAGGCGCACGCCGTGCACTTCGTCAACAAGGTTCCGCCGCGGTACAGCCTCCTGCTCAACGTCCTCCGGGACCAACTGGACCGTTTCGGCGAAATCGACAAGACGGCCGAACTGCTCCAGCACATCGCCGCCAAGACCACCGGGACCGTCGTCCTGAACCGGGAAGACCCCCGCGTCGCCCGGATCGCCGGGACCGTGAACGGACCCGAAGTGCTCTACTTCGGGCTCGATGACTCCCTGCTAAGCACCTTCCCGAACGACGACGACATGCGCGCCGCCCCAGGAAGCCCTGTGCCGGCCGCCCCCGCCCGGCCCGCCGCCGACGTCGTGCTCCGCCGTGTGGGCGCCGATGACGCCGACTTCGAGTATGACGGCGCGACGGTCACCACGGCGATGCTACTGCGCGGCGTCTACAACATCTTCAATGCCGCCGCCGCACTGACCCTGGCCCGGGCGATCTCGAAGGCCCGCGGCACCGGCGCCGACCAGGCCGGCCTGCTCGCTGCCCTGTCCAAGGTGGCGCCGGCATTCGGCCGGGGCGAAAGCCTCGTGGTCGACGGCCTGCCCCTGGAATTGGTCCTGGTCAAGAACCCCAGCGGTTTCCGGCTCGGCCTGAAGTCCTTCCCGGCCGCCGGCTACGCGACGATGATCGCGATCAACGACAACTACGCGGACGGCAGGGACATGTCCTGGCTGTGGGACGTGGAGTTCGACACGCTCCGCGACGGCGGCGTGGACCAGCTCACGGGCTCCCGCGCCTACGACATGGCATTGCGGTTACAGTACGACGACGTCGCCATCGGAGCCGTAGATACCGACATCGCTCCCGCCCTGGCCGCGTTCATCCGCGGCGCCGAGGGCAAACCCAAGAGGATCTTCTGCACGTACACGGCGATGCTGGCCATCCGCCGCGAACTGTCCAAAATCACCACAGTGGAGGTGGTCTCGTGACCCCGGAAACCCCGCACGGGCTCTCCTTCGGCCATGTTCTCCCGCCCGAAGACCGTGCCGCCGGCAGCAAGGGAACCATCCGGGTCCTGCAGCTGTACCCGCGGGACATGAACATTTACGGTGACTGGGGCAATGCCCTGGTCCTGGCCCAGCGGCTGCGCTGGCACGGCTACACGCCCGAACTGCTCGAATACAACGTCGGTGACCAGTTCCCGGCGGACGTTGACCTCATCGTGGGCGGCGGCGGGCAGGACAGCGGTCAGCTCGTCATCCAGGACGACCTCCTCTCCAGGGAGTCCGTCCTGAAAGGGCTCGCCGAAGACGGCACCCCGATGCTCGTGATCTGCGGGCTCTACCAGCTCTTCGGAAAGTTCTTCAAGACCCGGCTCGGCTCGGTCATCCCGGGGATCGGCATCCTGGATGTGGAGACCCACGGCACCGACGAACGGCTGATCGGCAACGTCACGGTCTCCTCCCCCGAATTCGGGAACATCCTGGGGTACGAGAACCACAGTGGCCAGACCACGCTGGGGCCTGGCGTGAAGCCGCTCGGCACCACGGCCAAGGGCACGGGCAACAACAGTAACGACGGACAGGAGGGCGCCCGCTACCGCAACATCGTGGCGAGCTACCTGCACGGGTCGCTGCTGCCCAAGAACCCGGCCCTGGCGGACTTCCTGATCCGGACCGCCGTCGAACGCAAGTACGGCACGTTCGAGCCCGGCACGCCGGACGATTCCTACGCGGTGCTGGCGCGCGAGCACGCGGCACGCCGGCCCCGCTGACCTGTGCCAGGCACTGCAGGCGGCATGATCCTCATTGGACCCGACGTTCCCGGGCGCGCCGACGTCCTGGACCTGCTGGCCGGGCACCTCGCCGACATGTACGCGACGTCCCCGCCGGACAGTGTCCACGCCTTGGATCCTGCCGCGCTGGCAGGGCCGGGCATCAGCTTCTGGACGGCCCGGGAGGACTCCCGCCTGCTGGGCTGTGCGGCGTTGAAGCACCTGGCGCCGGACGCGGCCGAGATCAAGTCCATGCGGACTGCGGGGCCGGCCCGCGGGCGGGGCGTCGCCACCGCCCTGCTCCACCACCTGCTGGCGGCGGCCCGGACCAGCGGGTACCGGCGGCTCTACCTGGAAACGGGGAGCCAGGACTTCTTCGCTCCCGCACGGCGGCTGTACGAGCGGCACGGCTTCGCCGTTTGCCCGCCCTTTGCGGACTACCAGCCGGATCCCCACAGCGTCTTCATGACCCTGGAGCTCGACGCTCCCGACGCATAGCTGCGCCGGCGGGACGGCGTGCCGTCACCGCGACCGGACGAACGCCAGGACGTCGCGGGCGATCCGCCTGCTGACGCCTGCCCGGACATGGCCCCACCGCTCGTAGATGATGAGGGTGCAGTCCGGAATCAATCGTGCGGTCTCCTCTGCGACCTCCCGCGGAAAGAACGCGTCCCGGCCGCCACAGAGCAGCAGAACCGGCGGCCGGATGAACGGCAACACGGCCCGCGCGTCGAAGGCCACTTCCGCCCGCGCCTCGGTGAGGACATCCGCGGCGGGGCAACCGGAGCGGCCGAGCACCCGCCTGCCAACTGCGTGGCCCAGCAGTTCCCGCAGCCAGCGGGTCCGCGGACCCGGGAACACGTACTCGGCCAGGACGGTCCCTGCCCCCGAAAGCTCTCCGCCGGCGACGGCGGTGGCCATCCTGTGGTCCAGGTCCTTGCCCCAGGCACTGAGCTCGGCCCCCGTGACCACCATGGCGATGTGCCGGAAGGACCCCGGATGCCGCGCGGCCAGGTATTGCCCGATCATGCCGCCAAAGGACTTGGCCACAACCAGGTCAACCCGGCCGCCGAATTCCGCAGCAATGAGGTCCGCGTAGTCATCCGCCATGTCCGCGCTCGTGTGCAGGGCCGGCATGTTGCGCCGCCGGGTGACCACCCAGACGGTGTAGCCGGCGGCCAGGTATGCGTCAAACTCCCGGCGGAACATGCCCCCCAGCAACCCTGAGGGGACGGCGCTTCCTGGTCCGCCCTGGATGAAGAGCAGGGTCTTGACGCCCCGGCCCCACGTGGCGTATTCCATGCCGTTGCTGAACACGCCGTTCCGAGGTGTACGGCGCGGGTTGTCCAACGTCTCCATTTGCCTCCGGTCCCCCGCAATTCAGCTGACGGATGGCCCCATCCTACGGTGAGCGCCATCACAACACACGGCCACGATCGTTGAGAACCCCGGCACTGCATGAAAGAGTCACTTCATGACCAATCCCCTCCTGAGCCCCAGCACCCTGCCCTACGGCCTGCCGCCATTCGCCGGCATCGAAGACGCGCACTACGCCGAGGCCGTCGAGGCCGGCCTGGCCGAGCACCTGGCCGAGATCCAGGCGATCGTGGACAACCCGGAGGCGCCGTCGTTCGAGAACACCGCCCTGGCCATGGAGCGCTCCGGCCGGCTGCTGGAGCGGGCAGCCGCGTCGTTCTTCACGCTCGTTTCCGCGCACGCTTCCGACACCATCCGCGAGCTCGAAACCCGTCTCTCCCCGCTGTTCTCGGCACACCAGGACGCCGTCTACCTCAACCGGGGCCTCTACGAACGCTTCGCGGCCCTCGACACGTCCGCGCTGGATGCCGAGTCCGTCCGGCTCGTGGAGGAATACCTCAAGGAATTCCGGGCCTCGGGCATCCAGCTCGACGACGCCGGCCAGGCGCGCCTGAAAGACATCAACACTGAACTGTCCCGGCTCGGCACCGAGTTCGGCCAGCGCGTCAAGGAAGGGATGAAGTCCGCCGCCCTGCTGCTCGACGACACCGGCGACCTCACCGGCCTGCCCGCCGATGACATCGCCAGCGCCGCCGAGGCCGCCCGGACCGCCGGACACGAAGGCAAGTACCTGCTGACGCTGATCCAGCCCAGCAACCAGCCGGCGATGGCCGCCCTGGCCAACCGGGACGTCCGGCGGCGGCTCTACGAGGCCTCGATTGGCCGCGGCAGCGGCGGCGGCAGCCTTGATGTGCTCGGCCTGGTCAAGGACATGGTGAAGCTCCGCGCGGAGAAGGCCGCCCTGTTGGGGTTCGCGAACTTCGCCGAGCTCAGTGTGGACCGGCAGACAGCCCCGGACTTCGGCGCCGTCCAGGCCATGATGAGCCGGCTGGCACCCGCCGCCGTCCGCAACGCCGACGCCGAGGCCGAGGCACTGGCCGAGGCCGCCGGCCACCCCCTGGAGGCCTGGGACTGGGCGTACTACTCGGCCAAGGTCAAGCGCGAGCGGTACTCCGTGGACGAACAGGCGCTGCGCCCCTACTTCGAGCTGGACAGGGTCCTGAACGACGGGGTGTTCTTCGCGGCCAACGCCCTGTACGGCGTCACGTTCCACGAACGCGCCGACCTCGCCGGCTATCACCCGGACGTCCGCGTCTGGGAGGTCAAGAATGCCGACGGCACGGACCTGGGCCTGTTCCTGGGCGATTACTACACCCGTGACACGAAGCGCGGCGGCGCCTGGATGAACTCCCTCGTGGAGCAGTCCGGACTGTTGAATACCCGCCCCGTGGTCATCAACAACCTCAACATCTCCAAACCGCCGGCCGGCGAACCCACCCTGCTGACGCTGGACGAACTCCGCACCACCTTCCACGAGTTCGGCCATGCCCTGCACGGCCTGTTTTCCGCCGTGACGTATCCCCGGTTCTCCGGAACCAACGTGCCGCGCGACTTCGTGGAGTACCCCTCGCAGGTCAACGAAATGTGGATCATGTGGCCCGAGGTCCTGGCCAACTACGCCCGGCATTACGCCACCGGCGAGGCCCTGCCCCAGGAAATGGTGGACAAGCTCAACGCCGCGCAGCTGTGGGGTGAAGGATTTGCCACCACGGAATATCTAGGCGCGGCGCTGCTGGACCTGGCGTGGCACGTGCTGGACGGCTCTGAGGTCCCCGAGGACGCGGTGGAGTTCGAGGCAAAGGCCCTCGCCGCGGCGGGTGTCGCCCACAGCCTGATCCCGCCGCGCTACCGGACCGGCTACTTCCAGCACATCTTCGCCGGCGGCTGGTACGCCGCCGGTTACTACTCCTACATCTGGAGCGAAGTCCTGGACGCCGACACGGTCGAATGGTTCAAGGAGAACGGCGGGCTCAACCGCGCCAACGGCACGTTCTTCCGGTCCGAGCTGCTCTCCCGCGGCAACAGCCGGGACCCGCTGGAGTCCTTCCGGGCTTTCCGGGGCCGGGACGCAGAGCTCGGGCCGCTGCTCAAGCGCCGCGGCCTGGACTAGAACCCATCGATTGCTCCGTAGACGCCCTTCTGGAGGCTCATAAGGGCGGTAACGGAGCAATCGATGGGGATACAGACGACGGCGGCGAGTCACCTAACAGAGGTGACTCGCCGCCGTCGTTCTAATTGGAAGCGCAAGGCGCCGGGCGGTGTGATCCGGCAGCATGCGTAAAAGGGGCCCCGCGCCCTGCTCGCCGCGAAGCGGCCTTAGCGGGGGCGGGGAATAGCATGCCGAGGATCACACCGTTCGGCGCCCCCGAAAGCGCGAACTACCAGCCGCGCTCGGCGAGGCGGTGCGGCTGCGGGATCTCGTCGACGTTGATGCCGACCATGGCCTCGCCCAGGCCGCGGGAGGCCTTGGCGATCTCGTCCGGGTCGTCGTAGAAGGTGGTGGCCTTCACGACGGCGGCCGCACGCTGGGCCGGGTTGCCGGACTTGAAGATGCCGGAGCCGACAAACACGCCGTCGGCGCCGAGCTGCATCATCATCGCCGCGTCCGCCGGGGTGGCGATGCCGCCGGCGGTGAACAGCACCACCGGAAGCTTGCCGGTCGCGGCAACTTCCTTGACGAGCTCGTACGGTGCCTGCAGCTCCTTCGCCGCGACGTACAGCTCGTCCTCGGGCAGCGCGGCGAGCTTCTTGATCTCGGCCCGGATCTGGCGCATGTGCGTAGTGGCGTTGGAGACGTCCCCGGTGCCGGCCTCGCCCTTGGACCGGATCATCGCCGCGCCTTCGTTGATGCGGCGCAGCGCCTCACCAAGGTTGGTCGCACCGCAGACGAAGGGAACAGTGAAGTTCCACTTGTCGATGTGGTTGGTGTAGTCGGCCGGGGTCAGGACCTCGGACTCGTCGATGTAGTCGACGCCGAGGGACTGCAGGACCTGCGCCTCGACGAAGTGGCCGATCCGGGCCTTGGCCATGACCGGCACGGACACGGCCGCGATGATCTTGTCGATCATGTCGGGATCGGACATGCGGGACACGCCGCCCTGGGCGCGGATATCGGCCGGAACGCGTTCCAGCGCCATCACGGCCACGGCACCGGCGTCTTCGGCGATGCGGGCCTGCTCGGCGTTGACGACGTCCATGATGACGCCGCCCTTGAGCATCTCCGCCATGCCGCGCTTGACGCGGCTGCTGCCCGTGACGTTCTTCGCGGACGCGCCGGCTTCGCTGCTTACATCAGGTGTAGACACAAAAACCCCTATGGGTAGATAGATGACCTCGCCGGGGCGCGGGCGGCACGTTCATGACGTGCCTCGCGCACACCGGATTACCGGATCCATTGGCCGGTAAAGCTAATACTAGCCCCCGGCCGGTGCGCCGCAGAATTCGGGTTACAGCAGCGAAAAGCGCGTGCTGCCGGGTATCCGCCGCGTCCGCCGGGACGCGGCGCGGCGCCCTCAGGCGGCACGCTCGGAGGCGGTGCCGTCGGGCTCTTCCAGCGACTGCCGGTGCACTGTCGCGATGCGCTGGATGACGGTCACGAGGCTCGCCGCCGCCAGGAGGCACAGGGTGACGAAAAGGACCACGCTGGGCAGGCCCAGGCCGGTGAAGCCGGTCACGACCAGGACGGACACCAGCCGCTCGGCACGCTCGGCAATCCCGACGTTGGCGTGGAACCCCAGGGCTTCGGCCTTGGCCCGCGCATAGGAGACCACCATGCCCAGCACCAGGCAGACGACGGCGGCAATCGCCACCGCCGGGTTCGCGCCGCCGGTGAAGAACCAGACGGCGACGCCGGCGAACAGGGCGCCGTCGGCGACGCGGTCCAGGGTGGAGTCCAGGAAGTTGCCCCACCGGCCGCCGCGGTGCTGCATCCGGGCCATGATGCCGTCAATGACGTCGGAGAAAATGAAGGCCGTGATGAACAGGGTCCCCCACCAGAGCTGTCCGAGCGGGTAGAACACCAGCGCACCGATCACCACGCCCAGCGTGCCGACGATCGTCACGGCGTCCGGGGAGACGCCGATCTTCAGCAGCCACCGGGCGAGGGGAGAAAACAGGGCGGTGAAGAACCCGCGCGCGTGCCTGTTAAGCATCCTGCTCCCCGGCGCCCGGCGGGACTGGCAGTTCCTGCGGCCAAGCGTCGGCCACCTGCTGGCGGACCTCGCCGAGTGTCTGGGTGATGGCCTTGGTCTGGGCGATGATCGGGAAGAAGTTCCCGTCCCCGCCCCAGCGCGGCACCACGTGCTGGTGCAGGTGGCCGGCGATGCCTGCCCCGCCGGTGACGCCCTGGTTCATGCCCAGGTTGAAACCGGAGGGGTTGGCTACTTTGCGCAGCACCCGCATGGCCGTCTGGGTGAGCTCGGCGAACTCGGCTGTTTCCTCGACTGTGAGGTCCGTGTAGTCGGGGACGTGCCGGTACGGGCAGACCAGCAGGTGGCCGGGGTTGTACGGGAAGAGGTTCAGCACCACGTAGCTGGTCCGTCCCCGGTAGACGATCAGCGACTCGTCATCCTCGCGTTCCGGGGCCACGCAGAACGGGCAGTCGTCCGGGTTCTTGAACTGGTGCTGGCCGCCCTTGATGTACGCCATCCGGTGCGGGGTCCAGAGCCGCTGGAAAGCGTCCGGGACCCCGGCCAGGCCGAAGTCATCCGTCACGGCGTGGTCGCCCGGATACTCCGGCCCGGCCCCTGTGGTGTCCTGCACGCGCTGCCCTTCCGTCTGCCTAGCTGGTCCGGTTGCGGACAGCGTCGACGATCCGGCGGACGGCCTCGGCGACGGGCACGCCGTTGTCCTGGCTGCCGTCCCGGAAGCGGAAGGACACGGCACCGGCCTCGGCGTCGTCACCGCCGGCGATCAGCACGAACGGGATCTTGTCCTTGCTGGCGGTGCGGATCTTCTTCGGGAACCGGTCCGAGGAGATGTCCACTTCGGCGCGGATGCCGGCGGCCTTGAGCTGGTCGACGACGTCGAACATGTAGTCGTTGAAGGCCTCCGCCACCGGGATGCCCACCACCTGCACCGGCGCCAGCCAGGCGGGGAAGGCTCCGGCGTAGTGCTCGGTGAGCACGCCCATGAAGCGCTCCACCGAGCCGAATAGCGCGCGGTGGATCATCACGGGACGCTGGCGGGTGCCGTCGGCGGCCTGGAATTCCAGTTCGAAGCGTTCGGGCAGGTTGAAGTCCAGCTGGATGGTGGACATCTGCCAGGTGCGGCCGAGCGCGTCCTTGGCCTGGACCGAGATCTTGGGGCCGTAGAACGCTGCTCCGCCCGGATCCGGGACCAGTTCGAGGCCGGAGGCTTCCGCCACCTCGGCGAGGGTGCGGGTAGCTTCCTCCCACGTGGCGTCGTCGCCGACGAACTTGTCCTCGTTCTTGGTGGAGAGCTCGAGGTAGAAGTCGTCCAGCCCGTAGTCCTTCAGCAGCCCGAGGACGAAGTTCAGCGTGGTGGTGAGCTCGTCCTTCATCTGCTCGCGGGTGCAGTAGATGTGGGCGTCGTCCTGGGTCATGCCCCGGACGCGGGTCAGTCCGTGGACCACGCCGGACTTCTCGTAGCGGTAGACCGAGCCGAACTCGAAGAGCCGCAGCGGCAGTTCGCGGTAGGAGCGGCCCCGGGACCGGAAGATCAGGTTATGCATGGGGCAGTTCATCGGTTTGAGGTAGTAGTCCTGGCCCGGCTTGCGGACCGTGCCGTCCTCGTTCAGTTCCGCGTCGATGTGCATCGCCGGGAACATGCCTTCGCGGTACCAGTCCAGGTGGCCGGAGACCTCATACAGGTGGCCCTTGGTGATGTGCGGGGTGTAGACGAACTCGTAGCCGGCGTCCACATGTCGCTGCCGGGAGTAGTCCTCCATGGCCTTGCGGATGATGCCGCCCTTGGGGTGGAACACCGGCAGGCCGGAACCGAGCTCGTCCGGGAAGGAGAACAGGTCCAGTTCCGCGCCGAGTTTGCGGTGGTCGCGACGTTCGGCCTCGGCAATGCGCTCCTGGTAGGCCTTCAGGGCGTCCTTGGTGGGCCAGGCGGTGCCGTAGATGCGCTGCAGCTGCTGGTTGTTCTGGTTGCCCAGCCAGTAGGCGGCCGAGGACCGGGTCAGGGCGAAGGCGTTGGAGATCAGCTTGGTGTTGGGCAGGTGCGGGCCGCGGCACAGATCGCACCAGACGGTGTCGCCGCTCTTGCGGTCCACGTTGTCGTAGATGGTGATGTCGCCCGCGCCGACCTCAACGTTGACGCCCTCGCCGGCGTCGGCGGCGTCGTTCTTCTTGCCCAGGAGTTCGAGCTTGTAGGGCTCGTCCTTCATGGCTTCGCGGGCCTCGTCCTCGGAGACTACGCGGCGCACGAATTTCTGGTTCTGGTTGATGATTTTCTGCATCATCTTTTCCAGCTGGCGCAGGTCTTCCGGGGTGAAGGGCTCGGCGACGTCGAAGTCGAAGTAGAAGCCGTCCGTGATGTAGGGCCCGATCCCGAGCTTGGCGTCGGGGCGCAGCTGCTGCACGGCCTGGGCCATGACGTGGGCTGTGGAGTGGCGCAGGACGTTGAGCCCGTCCGGGGAGTCAATGGTCACGCCCTCGACCGTGGCGTTCTCCGGAAGGGCCTGGTCCAGGTCCAACAGAGCGCCGTTGACGCGGGCTACAACGACGTCGCGGCGCTCAAAGAAGAGTTCCGCGCCGGTGGTCCCGGTAGTCACCTTGGTCTCTTCGCCGTCGACGAGAAGGGTGATCTGCTGGGCATCTGACACGGGTGTCTCCTATTCAAAGTTAAGGCTTCGTAGCTTGTGGCGTACGGGGACCACAGCCAGCCTCGTCCATGCTATCGGTTTCTGAAGAGGCCAACCAACGCGGCGCGGCCGCGGCCGGGGCGCCGGAAACGGGCTCCGGGAACGGCAGGGTTTCGGTGCGGCTGAGGTCCCAGGCCATGCTGGCGCTGATGCTGATCCCCCGCGGCCCGGTCCGGCGGGTGGTGCCGCGGATCAGCAGCAGGCGGGTGCTGAACAGCAACGGTCCGGCCTGCTCCTGCGCCTCGTGGAAAAAGACCGAGTCCACGCAGCCCGTGCCGTCGTCGACGCTGATGAACACCACCCGGCGGCCGCCGCGCATGGGCGGGGTCTGCGTGGCCACCCGCACCCCGGCCACGAGCACTTCCGTGCCGTTGCGCAGCCCCAGCAGCCTGTCAGCGGTGGTGACGCCGAGCCGGTCCAGCAGCGGGCGGTGGCTGGCCATGAGGTGTTCGCTGACGTCCACGGCCATGAGGTCCAGTTCGGCCCGGACGATCTCCACCGTGCTCGGCGCGGGCAGCACGGCCGGAAGGTTCTTCAGTTCCACGTCGCCCAGCGGCAGCGCCAACTGTCCCTCGATGACCTCCACGCCCTTCCGGAGGGGCCGGCTCCGGAGCTCCTGCAGGTGGTGGACCAGGTCCGCCCGGTTGGCGGCTCCCCCGGATGCCCGGTGCAGTGTGTCGAAGGCGCCCAGCTGGGCCAGGCGCTGGATGCCGGGCCGGCTCAGCCGGGACCGGGCGCGCAGGTCCGCCAGGGAATCGTAGGGCTGGCCGGCCACAATCCGCTTCAGTTCGGCGGCGGAGAGCCCGAAGATGCCGTTCAGGCTCAGCCGGATGCCCAGCTTGCCCCGGTCCGGCCCGGCGTCGACCCGCTCCACCCGGTACTCGGCCCGGCTCCGGTTGATGTCGAGGGGAAGGATGGGGATGCCCAGCCGGCGGGCCTCGGCCACGAGCAGGCGTTTGGGGTACATGCCGGGATCGTGCTCCCAGAGCCCGGCCAGGAAGGCTTCCGGGTGGTGCGCCTTGAGCCAGGCCGACTGGTAGGTGGGCACGGCAAAGGCGGCGCCGTGGGCCTTGCAGAACCCGAAGCTGCCAAAGGCCTTCAGCGTGCCCCAGACCTTGTCCACCACCTCGGGGCTGTAGTTCCGGGCCCGAGCCTCCTTCCGGAAGAATTCCTCCACCCTGGCTTCCAGCACCTCGTTGCCCAGCGCCCGGCGGAATTCGTCGGCGCGCGCCAGGCCGCACCCGGTCATGACGTCGAAGGTTTTGAGGATCTGTTCGTGGAAGACGGTGACCCCGTGGGTTTCCTGGAGGACCGGCTTGAGGTCAGGGTGCGGGTAGATCTCGGGGGCGAACCCGTGCCGGTGCTCCAGGAAGGGCCGTACCATGTCGGATTTCATCGGGCCGGGGCGGAACAGTGAGATGTCGATGATGAGATCGTTGAATTCCCGGGGCGCCATCTTGCCGATCAGTTCACGCTGGCCCGGCGATTCGATCTGGAAACAGCCCAGGGTGTGGGTGCTGCGGATCAGTTCAAAGGTTGCCTCGTCATCGAGCGGGACCGCGTTGAGGTCGATGCGCCCGTCCGCGGCAATGTAGTCCGGGCCTGCCCCGTCCGGGCCGGCCGGATGCGCGCCGGCGGCCACCACCTCGGCCTTGGAGGGGTGGAGCCGGATGACTTCCCGCACGGCGAAGGCCATGGCGCTCTGCATCCGGACACCCAGGACATCGAGCTTGAGCATGCCCATGGGGTCCATGTCGTGCTTGTCGAACTGGCTCATGGGCAGCCCCAGGCCGCTGGGCTGCACGGGGGTGCGGTCCAGCAGGGTGGCATCGCCCAGGATCACCCCGCACGGGTGCATGGAGATGTGGCGGGGCAGCCGGTCCAGCCGTTCCGTGAGGTCCACCAGCAGGTCCAGCTGCTGGTTTTCGCCGGCGCCGCGCTGCTCCACCCGGCCCGCGAATTCCTTCAGCTCGGGTTTCTCCGCGAGGGCTTCGCGGAAGTGCCGGGCCGAGAACCGCCACAGCTGCTTGGCGATTTCCCCGACCTCGCCGTCGTCCATCCCCAGGGCCAGGCCGGCGTCCCGCACGGCACCGCGAGCGCGGTAGCCGTTCTGCATGCTCATCAGCGTGACGCGTTCGGCCCCGAAGCGCTCAAAGATTTTCCGGTAGACGTTGTGCCGTTCGGCGCTTTCGACGTCGATGTCGATGTCCGGCAGCGTGGCCCGGTCGCGGGAGAGGAAGCGTTCAAAGATGAGGTCGTGCTGGAGCGGGTTCACCTGGCTGATGTCGATCAGGTAGTTGACCAGGCTCGACGCTCCCGAACCCCGGGCAGCGGCCCGGACGTCCATGGCCAGGATCATGCGGGAGACCTCGGCGACGGTCAGGAAGTAGGAGGCAAAGCCCAGCGAGTCGATGATCCGGAGCTCGTGCTGCAGCCGGGCCCGCATCTGCTGCTCCTGCCGGCCGGAGATACCCGGGAAGCGGCGGCCGATGCCGGCCTCGCAGCGCAGGGTCAGCTCTGCGAGCGCGTCACCGGCGATCCCGATCACGGCTGCTTCCGGCACCACGGGCTGCTTCCAGCCCATATCGGCTGCCGGGTCCATGCGGCAGCGGTCGGCGAGCGCCTCGGTCTGGGCGAGGAGCCGTTTGAGGTCCGCCGTGCCGTATCCGGCGGCGTGGATGATCTCCTTGCCCAGGTCCAGCATCCGGGCCGGCGATTTAAGCCAGGCCTGGCCGTTGGGCTGCAGCAGCGGGGCGGCGGACAGTTCGGGGAGGGATTTGAGGGCCCGGGCGGAGTCCAGCACATCGGCGGTGGCCGCGCCGTCCTCGGCGACGTAGCGTACGGCGTTGCTCAGCACGGCCGGTACCGCGTGCTCTGCGGCGAGTTTGAGCATGCGCACGGCATGGGCGGTGCTTAGCGGCTCCCCGGGCGGGCTGAGCTGGGAGACCACCTCCGCGGCCAGCGTCCCGGGAGGCATGGCGTCCAGCCAACGTTTGAAGAGGGTCCGGGGGCGCAGGTACCGCCGGCCGCCCATGGCACGGCCGACGTCGGAGTCCGGGCCGATCAGGACGGTCAGGACCGGCTGCAGGGTTTCCGGGTGCAGGGTGCGGGAGGCCAGCTCCGCCCGGGTGACGGCCACCGGCACCGCTCCCTGCGCTTTGCCCGTGGTGCGGGCGTGGGCGTCGGAGATCAGCCGGCATAGCGCCCGGTACCCGGCGCCGTTATTGTGGCCGTGCGCCAGTACGACGACGCGTCCCCCGAGCTGGGTGCGGAGGTCGCCGTCGTCGTCGAAGACCGCGAGGTCCACCCCGACGATCGCGTCCAGGCCGGCGGCCATGCATGCCTTCAGGTGCTTGACGGTGCCGTAGAGCCCGTCACGGTCCGTGCAGGCGAGCGCGGTGGCGCCGTCGGCCGCCGCGGCGGCGGCGAGTTCATCCGGCCAGGAGACGCCGTAGTGGGCGCTGAAGGCGGTGGAGACGTGCAGATGGGTGAAGCTCATGCCGATTCGGGCTTCCGGAGGGGGCGCAGGGCGTCGTGGATTTTCAGGAGCCGCCACCGGCCGCTGCCGACATGCCGGCTCAGGTCCAGGGTGAGGGTGGGCTCCGCCGCGTGGTCCCCGGCGGCACGCACCTGGACCCGCCAGATCTCGTGGTCCACCAGGCCCGGTCCGCTCCCGAGCGGGGCACGGCTTTCCTCCGTCCACCACTGGCGGCGCTCATACCAACGGACGGGTTCCGCGCAGACCGTGTAGTTCCGGCCGGCCCAGTGGAGGCGCAGGGGCTGCCCGGAGGGCGTGCAGGCGACCTCCACGGACTCGCTGAACGTCCCCACACTGCCTCCCGTGCCCCCTCCGGCGCCTGTCCGGCGCCGATTCCCGTGCCTGTCCCATGCCTGTACTGTGCCTGTACTGTGCGCAGTCCAGCGCATATCCAGAATATTCGAACATATCTTCGAATAAATCCAGTTTACGCAGGGACGGCGGCAAAACCCAGATCAGGGGTGGACGGACGCAGGCGCAGGTAGCAGGATTGAGCCATGAGCTCCCATAACGCACTCCTGAAGCACGTAAGCATCGCCGCCAAGGACTCAACCTTGGTGGCGACTTTTGATATAGACGGCAATATCCCCGGGCAGGGCGCCTATGTTGTGGGGCTTGTGGCGGCCACCCCGGACCATTCCCATCAGCGAAGAATGGGGATCGAATTCATGAACGGCGAGGCCGTGTCCTTCTACTGCTTCAGCCATGACGGCACTGAGGAAAACTTCGACCTCGCGGGGGTCGAACACTCGGGCAGCACCATCACCGGCAACTTCCCCCTCACCACAGTGCTGGGATTGCCGAAGGGACACCTCATGACGGCGTTCAGCGATTGCGACGGCCGTGACTACCAGTCCAATGTGCCGGTGGAAGAATCCCTCTAACCGGCGGCAACCGGCATAGGACCAGGGCGGCCGCCTGCCGGTGGCCGCAACCCCTGCTCAGTTGCCGGCTTTGTAAACTTCCAGCTCCAGCGCGGTGAACGCCTCCACCATGGCGCGGTAGGTTTTCTCGACGATGGCGGGATCGATGTCCTTCTGCTCCGCCGTTGCCTTGACGTGCTCGATCACGCGTTCCACCCGGCCCGGCGCCCGGACCTCGGCGCTGTCCGCCTTCAGGGTGCCGGCGATCCGGATCAGTCGCTCCCGGCGCCCGATCAGTGCCACGATCTGCTCATCCACCTCGTCAACGGCTACCCGCACTGCTGCGAGTTGTGCCTTGTCGGCTTCGGCGTCTTTGTCGTATCCGTGATTTGTGGACATGTGCATGACAGTATCTAAAGATGCAGCCACGAGTCGACTTGATTTCCTTGGGAGTCCGCAGCGTTGAGGCCTCCCGCAGCTTCTATGCGGACGGCCTCGGCTGGCGCATCCACCGCGAGGTTCCGGGCGAGGTGGTCTTCATCCAGGCCAATCACGGGCTCATCCTCTCGCTGTGGGACGCCGCCCGGATGCAAGCCGAGGCGGGCACCAGCGCCCCCGCCGGCGTCCCCTGCATCACGCTGAGCCACAACCTGGCCAGCACGGCCGAGGTGGACTGGGTGATGGCCGAGGCCGAGGCGGCCGGCGCCACCATTGTCGCGGCCCCGAAGACCCAGCCCTGGGGCGGCTACACCGGCTATTTCGCGGATCCCGACGGCTTCCGCTGGGAGGTCGCCTACAACCCCACCTGGGCGGTCGACGACGCCGGCCGGGTCTCGCTCTAACGCTCACCTCTCCCCGAAACGACGGGGATACAGGACCACGGATGGTGACAGGCCGGGTAATAGGTACTCACGCCAAGATTCCCCGACTTGCCGCTTCGGCCGGACAGGCCGCCGCTCCCCTCACCAAGGGCACCATGGCCTATCGAGGTGTCTGCCGGGTCGCCGTCATCTCGCGCCGCCGCCACCCATTCGACGCAAATGGCCGCTATGGGCAAGGTCTTCCCGGCCGTTTGTGGCGAATGGGCGGGAAGGGGCGTGTCCGGGAATCGATGGTCGCCGTCCGCCGCACCGGACTGGTCAGAACAGAGTCCCGACCGGCTGGATGAGTTCCGGTGAGTCGTTCTTGACGTTGCCGACAGCGGTGCCCACGGCGTCGATCTTCCAGCCTTCGGCGACATCGTGCGCGCCCGCCCGGACCAGGTCCACCAGGGCGGCGGCGTCCCCGGCGTGCGGGTCCAGCCAGGCCTGCATGGTGTCGCGGTCCATCGGCAACGGGACACGGTCGTGCAGGGCGGTCAGTTCGGCGAGCATCCCGCCGGCATACCCTTCCGGCGGCGAATCGCAGGTGAGGATCGAGGTCGAAAGCAGCCAGCGTTCCGGGTCGCCGTCGGCTTTGGACGGGTCTTTCCACCATTCGTACAGCCCGGCGAACACGATCGGGCCGCCGTCGGCCGGGTGCACGTAGTACGGCTGCTTGCTGCGGCCCTCGCCGGCTTTCCATTCGTAGTAGCCGTCGGCGGGGACCGCGCAGCGCCGGGTCCGGACGGCTTTGCGGAACGAGGGTTTCTCCAGCACGCTCTCGCTGCGGGCGTTGATCATCTTCGACCCGATCCCCGGGTCCTTGGCCCAGGAGGGCACCAGCCCCCAGCGGGCCAGGTGCAGCTGCCGCACGGGCTTGGCCGGCGATTCGCCGTCAATGAGGCGTTCGAGCAGGATGGGCACGTCAGCTGTCGGGGCCACGTTCCAGGACGGCGGGATCACGATCTCCTTTTCAAGTTCGGCGTCGAACTCGGCCAGCAGGTCTCCGACGGCCCGGGCCATCACGTAGCGTCCACACATGTCCCCAGCATGCCACCGCGGACCGCCGTGCGGGAATAGTGTGCCGCACGGTACGGTTATTGCCAGTGACGTACGCCCTTCGCGGGCCGGCCTCCAACGCCGGCCCCCCCAATCACCAGTCTGAGGAGAACTTCGTGGACTTCACCCCCGAATCCGGCACCATCACCATGTTTTCGACCACTTGGTGTGGCTACTGCAACCGGCTGAAGAAGCAGCTGGATGCGCAGGGCATCGGGTACACCGAGATCAACATCGAGGAAGTCGAAGGCACGGCCGATCTCGTGGAGAAGCTCAACGGAGGCAACCGCACCGTCCCCACCGTGCTGTTCCCGGACGGCACCGCGGCCACCAACCCCTCCGCAGCGGAGGTCAAGACCCGCCTCGCGGCCTGAGCCCCGAAGCACCTGAACCACCAGTAACCAGCCAGCGGGCGCGGCCTCACGGAGGCTGCGCCCTGTTGCATGCAGCGACACGAACTGAGGGAGAAGTCCATGGTCCACAAAGTCAAAGGCGCCGTAGTCCGTTCCAAGAACGCCGAGGTCACCCTGGAGACCATCCTGGTGCCGGATCCGGGCCCCGGCGAGGCACTGGTGGACATCCTCACCTGCGGCGTCTGCCACACCGACCTGCACTACAAGCAGGGTGCCATCAGTGACGACTTCCCGTTCCTGCTCGGCCACGAGGCCACCGGCGTGGTCAGCGCCGTCGGACCGGACGTCACCGAGGTGGCACCCGGCGACCGCGTGGTGCTCAACTGGCGTGCGGTCTGCGGCGAATGCCGCGCCTGCCGCCGCGGTGAACCGCAGTACTGCTTCAATACCCACAACGCCACCCAGAAGATGACGCTGGAAGACGGCACGGAACTCTCGCCGGCGCTCGGCATCGGCGCGTTCGCCGAGAAGACCCTCGTCGCCGCCGGGCAATGCACCAAGGTGGACCCCGACGCCGACCCCGCCGCCGTCGGCCTGCTCGGCTGCGGCGTCATGGCCGGCATCGGCGCCGCCATCAACACCGGGAACGTCAAGCGCGGCGATTCCGTCGCCGTGATCGGCTGCGGCGGCGTGGGCGTGGCTGCCGTCGCCGGCGCCGCGCTCGCCGGCGCCACCACGGTGATCGCCGTCGACATCGATGCCAAGAAGCTCCGGCGCGCCAAGGACCTCGGCGCCACACACACCGTGGACTCCTCCGCCGTCGACCCCGTGGAGGCCATCCGCGAACTCACCGGCGGCTTCGGCGCCGACGTGGTGATCGACGCCGTCGGCCGTCCCGAAACGTACAAGCAGGCGTTCTACGCCCGCGACCTCGCCGGCACGGTGGTCCTGGTGGGGGTCCCCAGCCCCGAGATGACGCTGGAACTGCCCCTCCTGGACGTGTTCGGCCGTGGCGGCTCGCTCAAGTCCTCGTGGTACGGCGACTGCCTTCCCTCCCGCGACTTCCCCATGCTCATCAGCCTGTACCGCCAGGGCAAGCTGGACCTCGACGCCTTCGTGACGGAGCGGATCACGATCGACCAGATCGAAGAGGCTTTCGGCAAGATGCACGCCGGCGCCGTGCTGCGTTCGGTGGTCGAGCTGTGAACGGCACCGCGGCCGGAGGTATCCGGATCGACCGGCTGGTCACCTCGGGCACGTTCTCGCTCGACGGCGGCACCTGGGACGTCGACAACAACGTCTGGATCATCGGGGATGAGACCGAATGCGTCATCATCGACCCCGCCCATGATCCGGCGGCCGTGGCAGCGGCCGTCCATGGCCGGAAGGTCACTGCGATCCTGCTGACGCACGGGCACGACGACCACATCGCCGCCGTCGGCGAGGTCCGTCAGCTCGTGGACGCGCCCGTGTACCTGCACCGGGACGACTGGATGCTGTGGGAACGGGTATTCCCGGGCACCGAACCGGACCACGCCATCGCCGACGGCGACACCTTCCCGGTCGCCGGGGCCGCGCTCACGGCCCTGCACACGCCCGGCCACTCGCCGGGGTCCGTGTGCTTCCACCTTCCGGGCGGCGGCGCCGGGGTTGAAGGCACGGTCTTCAGCGGTGACACGCTATTCCAGGGCGGACCGGGAGCTACCGGCCGTTCCTTCAGCGACTTCCCCACCATCATCGGGTCCATCCGGGCCCGGCTCCTGCCGCTTCCGGCGGACACCGTAGTGCGGACCGGGCACGGGGATCCGACGACGATCGGCGCCGAATCCCCGCACCTTGACGAATGGATCGCGCGCGGGCACTAGTCCCCACGGGGCCCTCATCGCCTCAGGACATAGGTCCGCCATAGGATAGGGGGCCATGAGCCCCTTCGCCAGCATGGATCCCGCCACTTTCACGGCCGATCTGCGGACCCAGTTCGATGCGTTCCTCGACGAGCACCGGGCGGCCCTGCACGACTGCTTGGACGGCCTGACGGAACAGGAGGCCCGGGCGTCGCTGGTGCCCTCACGGACCACCCTTCTGGGGCTGGTCAAGCACGCCACGTTCGTGGAGAAGGTCTGGTTCGACGAGGCCATCACGTGCCGGACCCGGGCCGAGATCGGGATCCCGGCCACCCCCGATGAGTCGTTCGTCCTTGCGGCCGGCGACACGATCGGGGGCATCCGGGCCGCGTACGCGCGGGCATGCGAGGATTCACGCCGCCGGACCGATCCCTTGGCCCTGGACGACCTCGCCAGGGGCAACAGGCGCGGCCCGCTGCCCCTGCGGTGGGTCTACCTGCACATGCTCCGTGAACTCGCCCAGCACTGCGGCCACGCCGACATCCTGCGCGAGCAGGTCCTCGCAGCGCGCAGCTAGCCGGCGGCGAGTCCGGGGCCGCCAGCGGCTGCGTACGGTTCCAGGCTATTGAAGGTGTAGAGGTGGATGCCGGCCAGGGCCGGGGCGGCCGCTGACAGCTCGGACACCAGGCCTTCGGGTGAGTAGTTGCCGCCGTTCAGGAGCCGCCGGGCGAGCGGACCCTTCCGGCTGATAAAGCGCAATGAGGGACCCACGCCGATCTTGGTGGCCAGGGAGATGAGCCTGGTCCGGGGCACCTGACCGGCCACTCCGGCCCACACCGGCAGGGCGACGCCTTCCCGGCGCAACAGCTCCACGTAGCAGCTGATCCTGGCGGCGGAGAAACACATCTGCGTCACCACGTGCGTGGCCAGATGCTGTTTTTCCAGCAGTGCGTCGAGCATATGCAGCGGATTCCGGCGCGGATGGCCCTCCGGGTAGCCGGCGACGCCGATCGCGATCTGCCCGCCGGAGAGGTCGGCGATGTCCTCCATGAGCCGGGCACCGGTGTCGTAGGGGCCGGCGGCGTGCGCCGCGTCGCCGCCGATGGCGAAGACATCGGTGATCCCGGAATCCTCGCAGTCCCTGAGGATGCCGGCGAGCTGTGCGCGGTCCTCGAGGCTGCGTGCGGCAAGGTGCGGCACCACGTCATAGCCCAGCCGGCGAAGCTGCACCGCCGTCTGCATCGTGGGTTTGACGCCGTGGTGAGGCAGGCACGTCACCGTGAGCGTCGAGCCTGCCGGGAGGCTCGCCTGGATTCCGGGCACGATGCCGTCCGTGGGAATAATCTCCAGCCGCGTGGGCAGCGCGCTGGCGGCCCCGGCGGGCCGGAGCGCAGGGGAAGTGGTTGAAAGTGAATGGACTGTCACGAGGACCTCCAGGGAATGGCCGGCGCAACGCGCCGGAGCGGACAGGGGCAGACCGGGCTGAACAGGCGAAACGGTGCCGGGGCGTCAGCGAAGAATGACGGTCCGGTTGCCGGAGAGGATGATTCGCCCTTCAGCGTGCCAGCGGACGGCGTTCGTCAGGGCCTTGCACTCCGCATCCCTGCCGACCGCTACAAGATCGGCCGGGGTGTAGGTGTGGTCCACCTCTATCACCTGCTGGGAAATGATGGGTCCCTCGTCCAGCTCCGAGTTGACGTAGTGCGCCGTGGCACCGACTGTCTTGACACCCCGGTCGTACGCCTGATGGTACGGTTTGGCGCCCTTGAAGCTCGGCAGGAAGGAATGATGGATGTTGATGGCTTTGCCGGCCAGCCGGGCCGTCAGGCTGTCGCTGAAAACCTGCATGTAGCGGGCAAGGACCACCAGCTCAACCTTGTAGGTTTCCACCAGGTCGAGCAGCTTGGCTTCCGCCTCCGGCTTGGTTTCCTGGCGCACGGGCACATGGTGGAAGGGGATCCCGTGCCAGGTGACAAGATCCTCATGGTCACGGTGGTTGGACACCACAGCGACGATCTCGACCGGGAGTTCGCCGATCCGGGCCCGGAAGAGCAGATCATTGAGGCAATGGCTGTACTTGGAGACCATGACGAGGATCCGCAGTTTGCGGCCGTGACGTTCCAGGCGCCAGTTCATGTCCCATTCCGCGGCCACGGGTGTGAAGTCCCGCTGGAGCTCTTCAACGGTTGCGGCGCTGCCCGTCGAGAAGTGCACCCGCATGAAGAAGTGCTCCTCCTGCCGGTCGCCGAACTGCTTGATGTCGATGATGTTGCAGCCGTGGTCCAGGAGAAACTTGGAGACGGAGTGCACAATCCCGGGCGATTCGCGGCAGTCGAGCGTGAGCACAAACTCCGCGCCTGCCGCTTCCGGCCGATCCCCCGCAGCGCTGCCTGCCGATGCTGTTCCGGCGGTCATTTGCTCTGCACCGCCCGGATCTCCGCCTCGGCTTCCTGCTCCGCCTGGAGGTCCGCCTTGAACGCCTCGTAGCGGGCCAGGTGGACCGGACGGCGGCGCAGGACAAACCAGGCCACGCCGAGCACGATGAACCAGACCGGCGTCACCACGAGCGCCACCAGCGTGTCCGGCTGGGTGGTCAGCGTCCACAGCACGAAGGCGAAGAACGCGAAGACCACCCACACCATCGGGACGCCGCCGGGCATCTTGAACGTGGACGAGGCATGCAGCCCGGGGCGGCGCCGGCGGAAGGCCAGGTAGCTGGCCAGGATGATGGACCAGACGAAGACAAAGCAGACGGCAGAAACCGTGGTGACCATTTCGAAGGCCTTGCCGATGTTCTCCCCCGCATACATCAGGACGACTCCAGAGAGCAGGAGCACGCAGGAGAGGAAGAGGGCGTTCTGCGGGACCTTGCGGCGGGACAGGTTGCCGAAGCGGGCCGGCGCGTCGCCTTCCTGGGCGAGCCCGTAGACCATGCGGGACGTGGAGTAGATGCCGGAGTTGGCTGAAGACATCGCCGAAGTGAGGACCACCAGGTTGACCACGGTGGCGGCGGCGCCGAGGCCCGCCAGGGAGAACATGGCGATGAAGGGGCTGTGGCCGGCGGCGAACTCGGTCCAGGGGATAACGGACATCAGGATGATGAGGGCCCCGACGTAGAAGAGAAGTACACGTACCGGAATGGAGTTGATGGCCTTGGGGAGGTTCTTCTCCGGATCCTTGGCCTCCGCCGCCGTGGTGCCCACCAGCTCAATGCCGACGAATGCGAACACGGCAATCTGGAAGCCGGCCACGAAGCCCATAAACTCGTTCGGGAAGAAGCCCCCGTGGCTCCACAGGTTGCTGAAGGAGGCCGGTCCGGCCGCAGAGCTGAACCCGCTGAAGATCATGAACAGACCCACCACGATCAGTGCCACGATCGCGACGATCTTGATGAGTGCGAACCAGAACTCGGTTTCGCCGAAAGCCTTGACTGTGGTGAGGTTCAGCAGCAGGAGGATGGCGATGGTGACCAGGCCCGGGATCCACAGGGGCAGGCCGGGCCACAGTTCCTGGGAATACCCGGCGATGGCAATGACATCCGCGATTCCGGTGATCACCCAACAGAACCAATACGTCCAGCCCGTGAAGAATCCCGCCCACGGACCGAGCAGATCCGCGGCGAAGTCACTGAAGGATTTGTAGTGCAGGTTGGACAGGAGCAGCTCGCCCATGGCCCGCATGACGAAGAACAACATGAAGCCGATGATCATGTAGACAAAAATGACCGAGGGTCCGGCTGCCGAGATAGTCTTACCCGAGCCCATGAACAGGCCCGTTCCAATGGCGCCGCCGATCGCGATCAGCTGGATGTGCCGGTTGCTGAGCTGCCGCTCAAGGTGGGGAGCTTCAACCTCAGAAGAAGGTGGTCGCTGAATCGTCATGAGGAACTCCATCGTTCAAGTGGCATTTCAGCCACGATGATTCGGGTTCCTCCCCGCTCTGTCTTGGACCTGAGAGTTTCCGCGCCTCCTGCTCCTGCAGGAGACGCTTGCACCGTCGGTGAGCAGTGCGCCTTGATGACGTACCTGCTGCTTTCCAGAGTTGCCTCGCCGCGGCGGTACGGGGGCCTGAGAGATTCCTGGGGAGGATTTGCTCCTACGGCGCCTGCTGCATGTACCGGCAGGACTCTCCCGCCGCAGATCGTTGGCATGTTCATTTTTGAGGCTTGCGGAAATCGCCGCCGTGCGGACAACAGGTCCGCGCAACACTACGTTTTCCGCGGCTCCTGCGCCCGAATGCCGGGACCGCAGGGGCCGCGGCCGGCGCCCGCTGCCACAGCATCGGCCGGCCGATTCAGTGTGGGCTGGCTCACGCCGGAAAGTCAAGCCCCCAAAATTGTTTCGCGGCGCCGCGTCCCAAATTTTGCGCGGCACGGGAATTGTGTGTACCGTGTGATCCGAATCACCAACATTTGAATATGCCTTTCGAACCGTGGCGGGAGAGTCCTCCCCGACATCATCCGGGCAGGCGCCGTAGGAGCAAATCCTCCCCAGGAATCTCTCAGGCCCATGTACCGCCGCGGCTAGGCAACTCTGGAAAGCAGCCAGCGCGTTATGTGGCGCCTGGCTCACCGACGGTGCAAGCGGACGAGCGTCTGCGGAATCTCTCAGGTCCAATACAGAGCGGGGAGGAACCCGGTCCCCTCCGGCGCAATGCGTCGGCCATACCTTGGAGTTCCTCTTGACGATTCATTCTCTTACATCCAATTTTGCCGACCGGCACATCGGCGCCCGCCGCCAGTCCGACGTCGACACCATGCTCAAAGCCGTCGGCTACGACACCGTCGACGCGCTGGTGGACACCGCCGTCCCGAAGGACATCCGCCAGGACTCCGACCTCGCGCTCGCCGCGGCCCTCAGTGAGGTTGAGGTCCTCGCCGAGCTGCGCAAGCTGGCGGCGAAGAACAAGACGGCCGTGCAGATGATCGGGCAGGGCTATTACGACACCGTGACCCCGGCGGTGATCCGCCGCAACATCCTCGAGGCCCCGGCCTGGTACACCGCCTACACCCCCTACCAGCCGGAGATTTCCCAGGGACGGCTCGAGGCGCTGCTGAACTTCCAGACCATGGTCCAGGACCTCACCGCGCTCCCGGTCGCCAATGCCTCCCTCCTTGACGAGGCCACCGCCGTGGCCGAGGCCGTGCTGATGATGCGCCGCGCGAACAAGGACAAGACGGCCCATGACGGCAAGACCGTCCTGGACGCCGACTGCCTGCCGCAGACCATCGCGATCGTCAAGGGCCGCGCCGAGGCGCTGGGCTTCGAGGTCGAGGTCGCGGATCTTTCCAAGGGCCTGCCCGAGGGCGTCATCAACGGCATCGTGCTGCAGCAGCCCGGCGTCTCCGGCCGGGTGTGGGACCAGTCCGCGGTGATCGCCGAGGCGAAGGAACGCGGCGCCCTCGTCACCGTCGCCGCCGACCTCCTGGCTCTCACGCTCATCACCCCTCCGGGTGAGCAGGGCGCGGACATCGCCGTCGGCTCCACGCAGCGCTTCGGCGTGCCGCTGTTCTTCGGCGGCCCGCACGCCGCGTACATGGCGGTGCGCGAGGGCATGGAACGCACCCTCCCCGGCCGCATTGTCGGCGTCTCCAAGGACAACGCCGGCGTCCCGGCCTACCGCCTGGCGCTGCAGACCCGCGAGCAGCACATCCGCCGCGAGAAGGCCACGTCCAACATCTGCACCGCGCAGGCCCTGCTGGCAATCGTGTCCTCGTTCTACGCCGTCTACCACGGCCCCGACGGGCTGAAGGCGATCGCCGAGACCGTCCACAACAATGCCCGCGCCCTCGCCGCCACGCTGAAGATCGTCGGCCGCGAACTGGTGAGCGACTCCTTCTTCGACACCCTCACGGTCCGCGTGCCGGGCAAGGCCGCCAAGGTCATCGCCGCCGCCGACGCCCGCGGCATCAACCTGCGGCTCATCGACGCGGACACAGTCGGCGTGTCAGTCGATGAAACCACGACGCCGGAGGTCCTCTCCGCGGTGGTCGTCGCCTTTGGAGCCGGTCCGGTCGTGGAAGCCAAGGGCTTCGAGCTGCCCGGGACGGTGCTGCGCACGTCCGACTACCTGCAGCACCCGGTGTTCAACACGCACCGCTCCGAGACGCAGCTGCTGCGCTACATCCGCCGCCTCTCGGACCGTGACCTGGCCCTGGACCGGACCATGATCCCGCTGGGCTCGTGCACGATGAAGCTGAACGCCACGGCCGAGATGGAAGCCATTTCCTGGCCGGAGTTCGCCTCCATCCACCCGTTCGCCCCGGACTCGCAGACGGCGGGCTGGCGGGAACTGATCAGCGGCCTGGAAGCTGACCTCGCCGAAATCACGGGCTATGACCAGGTCTCCATCCAGCCCAACGCCGGCTCCCAGGGTGAACTCGCCGGCCTGCTGGCCATCCGCGGCTACCACCTCTCCCGCGGCGACGCGCAGCGCAACGTCTGCCTGATCCCGGCCTCGGCGCACGGCACCAACGCCGCCTCGGCCGTGCTGGCCGGCATGAAGGTCGTGGTCGTGGCCACCGCCTCGGACGGCACGATCGACCACGCGGACCTGACCGCGAAGATCGAAGCCAACAAGGACGTCCTGTCGGCAATCATGATCACCTACCCGTCCACCCACGGGGTGTACGACGCCGACGTCCGCGAGGTGTGCGACGCGGTCCATGCCGCCGGCGGGCAGGTCTACGTCGACGGCGCCAACCTCAACGCCCTCGTGGGCCTGGCCCAGCCGGGCAAGTTTGGCGGCGACGTCTCGCACCTGAACCTGCACAAGACCTTCTGCATCCCGCACGGCGGCGGCGGACCCGGCGTCGGCCCGGTCGCGGCCAAGGCCCACCTGGCCCCGTTCATGCCGGGGGACGCCAACAAGGCCGCGCACAAGGCTGGCGCTGACGAACCGGGAACCGGTGTTGCGATCTCCGCTTCACGTTACGGCTCCGCGGGTGTTCTGCCGATCTCCTGGGCGTACGTGAAGCTCATGGGCGGTCGGGGCCTGACCGAGGCGACCAAGTCCGCCCTGCTCGCGGCGAATTACATTGCCGCACGATTGGACGAGCACTTCCCGGTGCTCTACACCGGCGAGGGCGGGCTGGTGGCGCACGAGTGCATCCTGGACCTGCGCGAGCTCACCGCCAGGACCGGCGTGACCGCCGAGGACGTGGCCAAGCGCCTCATCGACTTCGGCTTCCACGCCCCCACGCTGTCGTTCCCGGTGGCCGGCACCCTCATGGTGGAGCCCACCGAGTCCGAGGACCTGGGCGAGATCGACCGCTTCATCACGGCCATGATCGCCATCCGGGCCGAGATCGACCAGGTCGCCGCCGGCGACTTCACCGTGGAGAACAGCCCGCTGCGCAACGCACCCCACACGGCGGCCGCCGTGATCAGCACCGACTGGGCCCGCGAGTACCCGCGCGAGCAGGCCGCCTTCCCCGTCCACACGCTCAGGCAGGACAAGTACTTCCCGCCGGTCGGCCGAATCGACGGCGCCGCCGGTGACCGGAATCTCGTGTGCTCCTGCCCCCCGCTGTCCGAATTTGAAAACTAAGGATTGTTGATGACTGAGAACTACACCGCGCTCTACGAGCAGCACAAAAAAGCCGGCGCCTCCTTCACGGACTTCGGCGGCTGGCAGATGCCGCTGAAGTACTCCTCCGAACTCGCCGAGCACCACGCCGTCCGCAACTCCGCGGGCCTGTTCGACCTCTCCCACATGGGCGAAGTCTGGGTCACCGGCCCGGACGCCGCCGCGTTCCTCGACTACGCCCTGGCCGGCAAACTCTCGGCTGTCGCCGTCGGCAAGGCCAAATACTCGCTGATCTGCAACGAGGACGGCGGCATCATCGACGACCTCATCACCTACCGCCGGGGCGAGGAGAAGTTCCTGGTGGTCCCCAACGCGGGCAACGCGAAGGTCGTCGCCGCAGCCCTGGCCGAACGCGCGGGTTCTGCCCCAGGAGGCGATTTCGACGTCACGGTCGAGGACGTTTCGGCTGAGACCTCGCTGATCGCCGTGCAGGGCCCGAGCGCCGAGGCCATCCTGCTGACGCTGGTCCCCGCAGAACAGCATTCGCTCGTGACGGAGCTGAAGTACTACGCCGCGGTTGAGGTACAGATCCATGGGCAGGACCTGCTTTTGGCCCGCACCGGCTACACCGGTGAAGACGGCTTCGAGATCTACGTGCCCAACGAGGACGCCCCGGGCCTGTGGGAGGCCTTGTTGGAAACCGGCGCCGGCCACGGGCTCATTCCGGCCGGCCTGGCCTGCCGTGACTCGCTGCGCCTGGAGGCCGGGATGCCGCTCTACGGCAACGAACTCTCCCTCGACGGGAACCCGTACGCCGCGGGCTTGGGCCCGGTCGTCTCGCTCGCCAAGGAATCCGACTTCGTGGGCCGCGCCGCGCTGGAAGCACTCAAGGCCGGCGGCGCCGGGTCCACCAGCGGCCGCAGGCTGGTCGGGCTCAAGGGCCTCGGCCGCCGGGCCGGCCGCGGCCACTACCCGGTCCTCAAAGACGGCACCGTGGTCGGTGAGGTCACCTCCGGCCAGCCCTCCCCCACCCTGGGCTACCCGGTCGCGATGGCCTACGTCGACGTCGAGTTCACCGAGCCCGGCACGGCCCTGGACATCGACCTCCGCGGCAAGGCCGAGCCCTTCGAAGTCGTGGCCCTGCCCTTCTACAAGCGGGACAAATAGACCCCTTCGGGCCCCGCGCCGACCACAGATTTTTAGCCAGACGAGATGTAAGGAATTGAAATGAGCAAGGTTGTTGCTGAACTGAAGTACTCCGCCGAGCACGAGTGGGTTGCTGTTGACGGCTCCGGCCCCGTGGGGATCGGCATCTCCGCCGTCGCCACCGATGCCCTGGGTGACATCGTGTATGTGGACCTGCCGGAGGTCGGCTCCACCGTGACCGCCGGGGAGACCTGCGGTGAGGTGGAGTCGACGAAGTCCGTGTCGGACCTGTATGCCCCGGTCACGGGCGAGGTCACCGAGGTCAACGACGCCGTCGTCGCGGACCCGGCGCTGATCAACAGCGACCCGTACGGGGCCGGCTGGCTGTTCAAGGTCGCCGTGGAGTCCGAGGGCCCGCTGCTCTCGGCCGAGGAATACGCGGCCAAGAACGGCGGCGAACTGTGAGCGCTTCGGTAACTCAAACCGGCTTTGAGCAGGTCGTGCCGGTGTCCCTGGACGCGGACCTGTCCGTCCTGGACCCGGAGATCGCGGCGGGGATCGACGCGGAGCTGGGCCGGCAGCGCGGCGGCCTGGAGATGATCGCCTCGGAGAACCACACCGCGGCCGCGGTGATGCAGGCGCAGGGCTCGGTGCTGACGAACAAGTACGCCGAAGGGTACCCGGGCAAGCGGTACTACGGCGGCTGCGAACACGTCGACGTGATCGAACAGCTCGCGATCGACCGGCTCAAGGCCCTCTTCGGCGCCGGGTACGCGAACGTCCAGCCGCACTCCGGCGCGCAGGCCAACGCCTCCGTGATGCACGCCCTGATCAAGCCGGGGGACACGATCATGGGCCTGAACCTGGCC
>NZ_CP022314.1:1121914-1201528 GCF_003352915.1 Arthrobacter sp. PM3
CGAGGCCGGCTGCGACCTGATCACCATCACCCAGTACCTGCGCCCCTCCGAACGCCACCTCCCCGTGGACCGCTGGGTCAAACCCCAGGAATTCGTCGACCTCCAGCACGAAGCCGAAGAAATCGGCTTCCTCGGCGTCATGTCCGGCCCCCTCGTCCGCTCCTCCTACCGCGCCGGCCGGCTCTGGGCCACCGCCATGCGCAAAAAAGGCCGCGACATCCCCGCCGAACTCGCCCACATCGCCGACGGCATCCAGGACTCCGGCACCACCCGCCAGGAAGCCAGCACCCTGCTCGCGGGATGAAACCGGCGTGAGGGGGTGCTGGTAGGGTCTGCGCATGGATGAAATTTTGGGGAAGTTCGTCGACAATTTCGCACGCTTGGTGGAGCTGGCACAGTCCGGGCGGCACCGGGTGCAGGCCGGGAATCAGCTTCTCACAACGCTCACCGAGCATTTGGGAGTCCCGGCGGAATCTGTGTCCGTCGTGGTGGAAGAGATACCGCCGCACCGGTTCGTGGACGCTGACATCCTCATGGCGGACCTCGCCGGCGAAGACCCCGGCTTCCGGCTGGCGGGGATCGGCGGCGGGGACCAGCGCCACCATCAGTCGCTGAGCGACATGCTGCAGCAGTCCTTGATGTATCCGCACTTCCCCCTGGCCCAGCCCGACTACACGAACCTGGCTGTCGGTCCGGACGAGCAGCGGCAAGCCGTGGCGCTGGGACTCTGGCTGTTCAGCCACGAAGGAAGCCCGATCGGGGTGCTGCAAAGGGATGCCATTCCCCGGTACGGCCGGCAGGTTGCGTCGCTTGAAGTCCTGGCCGGCAGCACGGACAACGCCGCGCGCTTCCTCTCCGAGTTCCGACGGCGGATGCAGCACCGAAGCGTACTCAAGGGTCAGGTCATTTCGCTCGTGATGGGCGAGTACGGTCCCAGCGCCGCCGGGATAACCTTCCACGCCCGCCCCACCTTGGCAGGGGACGCCGTCGTATTTCCCGCTGGTCTCCTTACCAAGGTGACTGACCACGTTGTGGGAATCGCTGAGCACCGGGAGTCCATCAAGAGACACGGCCAGCACCTCAAGCGCGGGATCCTGCTCTACGGCAAACCGGGGACCGGCAAGACGCACACCGTACGGTACCTGCTGGGCCGGAGCGACGGCGTCACTGCGATCCTCCTGTCAGGAGGATCGCTCGCCCGGATCTCGGAGGCCGCGGCCATGGCCCGGGCCCTCCAGCCCTCCATCGTCGTTCTCGAGGACTGTGACCTCATCGCCGAGGACCGGAGCTTTGGTCACGGTCCCCAGCCCCTGCTCTTTGAGGTGCTCGATGCCATGGATGGTCTGGCCAGCGACGCCGACGTCGCGTTCATCCTCACCACCAACCGCGTGGACATGCTGGAACGCGCCTTGGCGCAGCGTCCCGGGCGCGTGGACCTTGCCGTGGAGATTCCCCTCCCGGCCCTGCCGGAGCGTGTCTCCTTAATCAAGTTGTACGCCCGCGACGTTCCGTTCAGCCCTGACGCGGTTGAGGCTGCGGCTGCGCGCACCGAGGGGACCACCGCCTCGTTCGCACGCGAACTCGTCCGCAGGGCGGTCGTGGCCGCAGCACTGGAAGGCGTTTCGGTTGCCGACAGGCATCTGGGTGTGGCGGTCGAAGACCTCATGGCCGACGGTGCGGCCCTGAACCGGAGCCTTCTCGGAAGCGGCACGGACGGCGTACCCTCGAAATGATCCCGTCGTCGGGGCGATGACGGGCGGCAGGGAAAGAGCACGGCATGGGGCTGATCCATATTGACCTGTTCACTACTCTCGACGGCGTCGCGCAGGCGCCCGGCGGCCCGGACGAGGACGCCGGGAACGGGTTCGCCTTCGGCGGCTGGCAGGCGCCGCTCTTCGACGACGTCGTCGGCGGGCAGGTCGAATCCGGGATGGCGGGAATGGACGCGCTGCTGCTGGGGCGCCGCACTTACGACATCTTCGCCTCCTACTGGCCGCACCAGGACGGGAACATTGCGCGCCTATTCAACCGCATCCCGAAGTACGTGGCCTCCCGCCAGGCACCCGGCCTCGACTGGGCCGACTCGACTCTGCTCGGTCCCGATGTCGTCGCTTCCGTGCGTGCACTGCGCAACCGGCACGAGCACATCCATGTGATCGGCAGTCTCGACTTCGCGCAGACCCTGTTCGCCGAGCGGCTCTTTGACCGGCTCACCCTGTGGGTCTATCCGATCCTCCTCGGCAGTGGAAAGAAGGTCTTCGCCGACGGGGTGGTTCCGACAAACCTCAGACTTATCGAACCTGTCATCGCCTCACCGAAGGGCGCCGTGATGCAGCGCTACGCACTCGCCGAAGGCACGCCCGGCGTCGGCGACATGTCAGCCGCCGTCCAGGACGGCTGAGCCGGGACTCCCGCCCTCAGTTCTGCCGCCGGGCGGCGCGTCCCGCCGCACCAACCCGTTCACTCATGATGCTGCGAACGAGCCGGAACCCTTCGCCCAGCGACAGGTCCGGCAGGTATGCGCGGGTGAGGGCATTGGCGATCCCGGGCAGGGCCGCCGAGTCCGGATAGACCATGTAGAGAGGGACATAGCGGGGGTGGAACTTGGTCTTGAACGCCAACAGGGACCGGAACCCGTAGACGGGTTCCAGGGCGGAGCCCAGGCGATCCAGCAGCCGGTCCAGTCCGGCGGTCCCCGGCGCGAGTGCCGGGGTGCCGTCCGGCGGCGGGGCCGGCGTCACACGCGCCAGCGGCGCCCCGGAAAGGCTAATAAATTCGCAGCCCTCCTCCTTGAGGCTGGTTGCCGCGGAAGCAATCAGGAACTCGACGGCGGGCCGGAAGCCGGTGCTGCGCCTCCTCATGAAATCCAGGGTCCAGCCCACGATCCGGCTGTTCCGGTAGACCGGAAGCCACGAGGTGACCGCATGCACCTGTTGTTGGGCGTCAACGGCGAGCAGGCAGCGCACTTCGGGGTCGTTCAGTTCGTCGATGCCGCCCAGGGTAAACCCCATTTCCGGCATCTTGCGGTCCGCGACCCATTCTTCGGAGATGGCCAGGATCTGGGTTTGGATGCCCAGGCCGGCGGTGGGATACCTGACCCATTCGGCACGGATTCCGGCTTTGGCCGCGTTGTTCAAGGCCGTGCGGACGTCCTGGAACCTCTTGCCGGTGAACGACAGGGTGTCCAGGGGCAGGACGGTCTCCTGGGCCACTTGGACAGAGTCCCAGCCCAGGCCGGAGGCGGCATCCCGGACGTCCGCTGACACGGAGTAGAAACATGGCGTCCACCCGTGGGACCTGGAGAAGCCATAGAACTCCTCCACTGCCGCAGCCGTCAGGCTCTTGGGTCCGACGGGTCCGCCGGCCGTCAGGGCGATGCCCGCAATCACGCGGTAAGCGACAAAACTCCGTTCGTCGCGGGAGAACCAGTACGTGTTCCCGGTCCACATGGTCATCCAGGAGATCGAACTGCCTTCCTCGGAGGTGAGAATGGCCAGGGCCCGGTCCTTGTCATCGCCGTGCCTGGGATGCGTGGGACGGACGAACGATTTGAGCACCAGCACGCCTGTGACGGCCCAAAACACAATGCCGACACCCTCATAGAGCAGGACTGCCAGGGTGCTCTCGGGGAAGAAGGCCGGCGGAACGTCCACTGTGAAGCCCAGGGGCAGGAACCGGTCCGGTGCGTCAGCCACCAGGTCGGCGAGCGCGGGCACCGGGGTGAACCCCGCTGAGAGGACCAACCCCGCCCCGATGTAGATCAGCCCCAGAACGACGGCCAGTCCCAAAACCTGCAGGCCCAGCCTGGTGTAGGTCCCGGGCGGTGCTGTGACGGGAAACAACCTCCGGCATGCCAGCAGCACGCCGAAGATCATGACAGGGACCAGAAGCGGGACCACAAGCGCCACCGGTTGGGTGCTGTGACCGGGCTGGCTCGCATCCACTAACTCCCCCGCGACCGTGTCCGGCCCTGCCGCCTGCAGCACCCCGACCAGGACGACGAGCGCCAGCAAGGACAGCCCGGCCTGGACCACCAGTGCGGCGCCCCAGGCGAAGCGCCGGCCGCGCCGGAGACCCTCGGCGAGCAGGAGCAGCAGGAACGACGGGACTATTGCCATGAAGATTGCGCCGGCCCCGGCCCTCAGTTGCAGATGGGCGGCCTCACAGTCCCGATGTTGGGCAGGGACCGCACAGATGGCCTGCAGCGCCTGGGGGTCCACGGGACGGATATCCGTGAACAGGTAGCGCAAAACGGAGAGCGGCCCGACGGCGTGCGGAGCCAGCCCGGCAACCACCGGACCGACGGCCGATACGGCCACGAGCAGGGCCACCAGCACCCGGCCCTCGTGCCGTGAACTCACCGGACGCACGAGCCGGGGCCGGCGGCCCAGCAGAACAGGTCCCAGGAGCGCGCCCGCGGCTCCGGCCCCCAGCCGGGCGAGGTCGGCGAATCCCCCGTTGTAGAGGGCCAGGAGAATCAGGAGTCCGAAGAGTCCCAGGCGGAACCGCCGCCGCCACAAGGTGCCCATCGAAGCCGTGGCGGCCATGGCGGTCCCGCAGACGAAGGCGCTCGGGCCCAGGAAGAACGTTCCGCTCATTTCCCGGGCCCAGTCCCCCATCAGGGCCCGGGTGGCCACCCAGAATCCTTCGGCCGCGAGGAGTCCGGCGAGCTGGGTCAGAACGGCCGCGAGCGCGAACCTCTTGCTGCCCATCAGCCGTTCCAGCGGCAGGCAGGCCGCCAGCACCAGCGCGGTTCCCACCAAATAGCCCGGCAGGTCCCTGGCCCAGAAGGCTGCAGTCAGTGGCGTCCACCAGTGATTCGGCAACGACTGCGCCGTCATCGCCACCCCCGCCCTCCAGTGCGGCGCGGGCCCGGACATGATGCTTGAGCTCAGGACCCCCAATGTCCAGAAGGCGACGACGAACGCCACTGTGACGGGAGCCCCCCGCATCGCCGAGAGAAGCCAACGCACCGGCCTGCGGCGACTGAACCGCCTGGGCTCGGCAACGGGCGGCGACTCTGGCACGGCGAATCCTTTCAGGACCTCGGGACACTCACGGCAGGCCCATCCTGTCGCTTCCATTTGACCACTGACGTCAGGGCCGGCAAAGGAAGCGTCAGCCGGTGCGCCCCCGGCGTCGGCCCGGGGCGGGAACGATGCTGGCACCACTCAAACTCCCAGCTTCGGCTACGGCTGGCGTGCTATAAAAGCCCCGGATGCGCCTGCAATTTACTGCTGGCGCCGTCGGGCCCGGCGGAGCGCCGGCAGTACGCCAATCGCGGACAGGAGGAAACACGGTGGGGCCCCTCCTTGATTTCAGCGTCACTGATCAGGCGTTGCTCTTTTCCTTCTATGCCCTGTCCGCCATGGCGGTCCTCTTCCTGTTCCTGCGTGCCGGGTTGCTGCCACGCCCTGCCCGGAAGCGGCCCCAGGCCGGCGAAGCCGGCGACCCGGCACCGCAGCCACCGCAGTCACCGCAACTGCCCGGACGGCGGAGGTGGATCGTCACGGCGGCCCTCGCCGCGGCTGCCGGGGCCCTGGCCGGCGCCGTGGCTCTAGTCGTCTGCGAGATGCTGCTGAACGTCTTTGGCCTGCCGCTGGACCCTGACACCCGGGTCTGGGTGATCTGCGCGTTCGCCGGCCTCGGCCTTGCTCTCGTGAGCCTCTGGCGGTCCCGGTGGTGGCGGAAGGCGGCCGCCGTCGTCGCCTCCCTGCTTTTCGTTGCGACGGCAGCGCTCGGGATCAACGCCGGATACGGCCTGAACCCGACGCTGGGTGCCATGTTGGGCATCAACCAGGCCAAGCACTTGACGCTGCCTAAACTGAACCCGGCGGCGCAAACCCAAACCGCAACAGTCCTCTGGAAGAGCTGGACGCCGCCTGCCGGAATGCCGGACGCCGGGCAAGGCGGATCAGTCACCATTCCGGCTGATGCCTCAGGCTTCCACGCCCGGGACGCCTTCCTCTACCTGCCGCCCGCCGCGCTGGTGGACAACCCTCCGCCGCTGCCGATCATCATCATGATGATGGGGCAGCCGGGCGGGCCCGAACAGAGCAAAACCGCCGTCCAGGAACTCGACAGCTTTGCCCGGCAAAACCACGGGCTGGCGCCGCTGCTCCTCACGGTGGATCAGCTGGGCAATCCCTACAAGAATCCGGTCTGCGTCGACTCCGCCAAGGGCAACGTCTACACCTACGTCACTACCGACGTCGTCAACTACATCCGCAAGAACCTCAACGTGGCCAGTGACCGGACGCAGTGGGCCGTGGCCGGATACTCCAACGGCGGCGAATGCGCTCTCTCGTTCGCGGCCAAGCGGCCGGAGATTTTCGGCTCGCTCCTGGACATCTCGGGCGAGCTGGAACCCGTGGACGGCACCGCCGCGAACACGGTGAAGACCGTTTTCGGCGGCAACCAGGCCGCGTTCACCGCGGAGAAGCCCGCAACGATCCTCAAGGCCCACAAGTACACCGATGAGCTCGCCATCTTCACCAGCGGGGCCCTTGACTCGAAGTACGGGCCGCAGAGCGCGTGGGCCGAAAAGGACGCGAAGGCCGCAGGCATGACAACCTACCGGTTCGTTGGGCCCGGGATCGGACATCGCGGGGACGCTGTGGGCTATGGCCTTCATGCCGGGCTGCCGCTGCTGTTCCAGAGATTCGGACTCGCCCCGTCCTGAATATCCCCGTCACGAGTGCCGCCCCTCTTTCCTGACCATCATGTATTCCCACCACCTGATTGGAACCCCATGTCTGTGCCAATCCTGGCTGCCCAGGGCCTCACCAAGACCTACGGGCGCGGGCCCGACCGCTTCGACGCCCTCAAGGGTGTCACCCTGGAGATCGACCACGGCGAGTCCGTGGCGATCGTGGGGAAGAGCGGCTCCGGCAAATCCACGCTGATGCATATCCTTGCGCTCCTGGACAGCCCGGCCGGCGGGCAGCTCCACGTCAACGGGACTGACGCGAAGACCCTGAGCGGCCGCAGGCTCAACGCGCTGCGGAACACGATGTTCGGTTTCGTGTTCCAGCAGTTCTTCCTCAACCCGGGTTCCAGCGTGCTGGAGAACGTCGTCCTTCCCCTCAAGATCGCCGGCGTCGGCAGCCGGGAACGGCGCACCCGCGGAATGGCCGTCCTGGACCAACTCGAACTGGGCGACAAGGCGCGCAACAAGGCCGCCAACCTGTCCGGCGGCCAGAAGCAACGGGTCGTGATCGCGCGGGCCCTGATCAACAATCCCCAGGTCCTGTTCGCTGACGAGCCCACCGGCAACCTCGACACGTCCACAGGGCGCATCGTCGAGGACATCCTGTTCGACCTCAATGCCAACCACGGCATCACGCTGATCACCGTGACCCACGACCACGACCTCGCCGCCCGCTTCAACCGCCGTCTCTATATCCGCGACGGCCTGCTGATCAACACCGACGAGGAGCACGCGGCATGAACCCGCTCGAAATCCTGAAGACCGCCATGGCGAACAGCTTCCGCAGCAAGTTGCGCACGCTGCTGACCATCCTGGCGATCTTCGTCGGCGCATTCACCCTGACCATCACCAATGGCCTGGGCACCGGCATCTCCAACTACATCGACAACCAGGTGGCCGCCGTCGGTTCCAGCAACTCCTTCACCGTCAGCAAAACCGACACCAGCGGCAACCCCGGCTCCGGGCCACGGAAATACGACGGCAGCACCAGGGTCCTCGCGGCCGGCGGCCGGCCGGGGTCAACCCAGCCGGCCTTGGGGCAGGCCGACCTGAACACGATCGGCGCCATCCCGGGCATCACCGGCGTCACCCCGGTGACCCGGCTCAGCCCGGACTTCATCCAGTGGAACGACCACGACAAGTACCAACTGTCGGTCAGCCCCCTGGCCGGCGCCCAGCCCCAGCTCGCGGCCGGTGCTCCCCTGGACGATTCCGGAACCGAGCCGCAGCTGATCCTTCCCTCCAGCTACGTGGGCCCGCTCGGCTTCGCGGACAACAACCAGGCCGTCGGCCAGGACACCACCATCGGTATCACCGACGCCACCGGAACACCGCACGCCATCACCGCCCGCATCACCGGCGTCGAACAGAGCGCCCTCCTCGGCGGCGGAGGTGCCTTCATCAATAAATCCCTCTCAACCGCACTTGCCGATGCCCAGGGCACCGGCGCACCGGCCGCGTCAAAATCGGTCTGGGCGAGTGCGACCGCCACCTTCGCGCCGTCCACCACCGCCGAGATCAACGACATAAAAGGCAAGCTCGCCGCTGCCGGCTACACCGCCCAGACCCTCGATGACCGGATCGGCACCGTCAGGACCGTCATCAACGGGATCATCGGTGTTCTGGACGCCTTCGCCGTCATCGCCCTGGTCGCCGCCGGATTCGGGATCGTGAACACCCTGCTGATGTCCGTGCAGGAACGCACCCGGGAAATCGGCCTCATGAAGGCCATGGGCATGGGCAGCGGTTCCGTCTTCGCGCTCTTCAGCACCGAAGCGGCGTTCATCGGCTTCCTGGGCAGCGCCATCGGTTCCGCCGCCGCAATCGGGCTCGGCACCGCTGTCAGCGGCGCCCTCGCCCGGGGACCGCTTAGCGATCTGGAAGGCCTGCAGATCCTCGCCTTCGCCCCCGGCACCGTGGCGGGCGTCATCGTCCTGGTCATGGCCATCGCCTTCATCGCCGGAACCCTCCCGGCCTGGCGTGCAGCGCGGCAAAACCCCATCGACGCCCTCCGCTACGAATAATGCGCCTTCGTCGCCCCCGACGTCTTCACGATCCAGGGACGAGGCTCTCACGTACGACCCCCACCCGTACGAGGAGCAGCGCACAAGGACCCGGCGGGCCGCTGCTGCCTGTCCCGCCTGACCGCCCTGACCGCCCTGACCGCCCTGGCGGCCACGCCGGCCACGCGCGTGCAGACCAGCCAATAAGCCACCCCCGCAGCGAGCGAGGTTGCCACGGCCAGCGCGGGGCTGAGCACCGCGAGCGGCGGGTAGACCACCCAGTGGACGAGGTAGGCGTAAAGGGAGGCGCTGGCCAGCACCACGGTCACGCGGCGGAGGCCCTTGGGTACCGGGATGCCGGGCAGCCAGATGAGCAGCAGGATTCCGGCCAGGAGCGTGCATTCGCGGCCCGCGTTGTCGAAGAACCCCGGAACGGTCAGGACGGCAACGGCCGAAACCAAGCCGCGCCGCGCCACGGTCCGGGCCCGGGCAATGGCCCAGCCCAGGGCGAAGAGCCACAATGCCGGCGCCGTGTGCGGCACGTCCGGGGGTATGAGTTCATACCGGGTGAGGAGCCCGGCGCCGGTGAGCGCCAGCGGGAAGAGCAATGGGAACCGGCGCTCGGCGCGGTCCACCCACGGAACAGCCAGCAGCAGTGTCGATCCCAGGATCAGGTAGACGAGAATTTCTATGAACCAGAAATGCCACTGGGTGGTCACCGCCGCCGGGCCGAGGACGGCGTTGAGCAGCACGATGTTCGCGGGTGTGTAGTTGTCCGTGACCACGTAGGCCAGCGCGATGAACGCCACGCTCGGCACCACGATTCTCGCCAGTGCTCCCAGCTGCCGGCGCAACCGCGGGAGCCGGTCCCCTGCGAGCTGGAAGCGTGCGAAGTTGTACCCGGCCGCCGCCATCAGGACATGGGCAGCGCCCTGCCAGCTGAACAGCCCGACGTGCGTGCTGACAATCAGGACGATCCCCACGGCCCGCAGCACGATGCCCGTCTCTATCGGCGCAAAGAGCCGCCGCGTCCTTCCGCCCCGCGCCGGGCGGGTCCGGGCTTCCAGGTCGCGGACGGGGGTCAGGTGCCAGTCCGCCGGAAGATGGCCCAGGGCCTGCTCCAGCCTGACCGATGCGGCCACGTAGGACAGGGAGTCCCCGCCGAGGGAGACAAAGGTGTCACTGTCCGCGATCCCGGCGACCTCCAGGGCGTCTTCGAAGATCGTCCGGACAGTGTCCGGGCCGCCAGTTTCCGCTCGCGGCGCCGGTTCCGGCCGGGACAGGGCCAGCACGGCCTGGTAGTCCAGTTTGCCAGTAGGCAGCCGCGGGAGGCGTTCGACGGCGTGGACCTCCAGGGCCGCACGCGGCAGCCCCACCCCCTGGGCCAGCACTTTGCCCAGCAGCTGAGCGTCGTGGTCGCCCTCAACGGCGACGACGACGCCGTCGTCCGTCCCCGCACTGGCGGCCCGGACACCGAGGTCCGCCAGGAGCCGCTCCACCTGGCCGAGGTCAACCCGCAGTCCCACGATCTTGACGAACCTGCTGCGCCGGCCCACCACCTCATAGACGCCCGCCGGGTGCAGCCGGGCGAGGTCGCCGGTGCGCAGCTCGGTGACCGTGCGGCCGGCGGCGAGATCCGCCGGGCTGGAAGCATAGCCGAGCATGACGTTCGGGCCGGTGTAGACAAGTTCGCCGTCCTGCAGTCCCGGCACGGGGTCGATCCGGAACGAGCCGCCCGGCACAGGGATGCCGACCGCCCCCGGAATATCGGCCGCCAGTTCCGGAGGGAGGTACGCCATCCGGGCCGTCGCCTCGGTCTGGCCGTACATCACGAACAGGTCCCAGCCGCGGCGGCGCCCCAGATCGGCGTAGCGGCGCACCGCGTCCGGCGCCAGCCGGCCCCCCGCCTGGGTGACGTACCGCAGGCTGGGCAACTCCATGTCCGCGAAGCCGACCCGTTCCAGCAGCTCGAAGGTGTAGGGAACAGCGGCCAGGGCGGTGGCGCCGTGGCGCCGGAAGAGCTGCCAGAAACACGGATCGACCACGGACAGGCCTGTCAGGACCAGGCCGGCGCCCCGGAGCAGGTGGCTGTTGATCACGGACAGGCCGTAGCAGTAAGACATGGGCAGCGTCGTGGCGGCACGGTCGTCCGGGCCGATACCCAGGTACTCGGCAATCGATTCGGCGTTGGCCTGCAGGTTCGCGTGCGAGAGCCGGACGAGTTTGGGTGAGCCGGTGGATCCGGAGGTGCTGAGCATGAGCGCCAGGTCCGGATGCAGCTCATGGCGGGTGCCGGGCCGGCGTTCCTCGAGGACCGTCCGGCCGTTCCCGGAGCGAAGGACGACGTCGGGGTCGTAGGCGGCGACGAGGGAGTCCAGGGCCGCCGGCTTGTCCTCGGGAAGGAGGATCAGCGGGTGCCCGGCCGTCAGAGCTGCCAGGTAGGCTACCAGCGAGTCGAGGTCGTTGGCTGCGGTCAGCGCGACAAGGCGCCGCTCGGTGCCGAGGCGGCCGGCCAGGTCATGGACGCGCTCGGCCAGTTCCCGGTAGGTGAGCGTCAGGGTGTCGGTGAGGATGGCGGGTCTGTTCCCGTAGCTCGCGAGATCGGCGGCAAAGGGCACCCGCTTGAAATCAAGCTGCGTGGTCACCCGATGAGGTTATTAGATTAGCCTCACCTAAGCAAAATTAGATTACAAAAGCTTTGCGTAATTGCCTGGGGCAACCGCATCCGGCGGCCGGGAGCAGCGGAGCTGCCGGGAGCCGCTGGACTATCTGTGCGCGTACGTGAGGCAGTCGGCGTTGTCGGCGCCGGGACCGACGTGCACTTCGGTGGCTTTGCACATGAGGTGGTCGTTGTGGGTGCATTCTGAACGCTGGCATGCCCCGACGTCGGCCAGGACCTTGGGCAGGCCGCCGTGGGCTCCGGTGTCGATGAAGGTGGCGCAGGACGCGTGGTCCTCGCTGCCGCCGACCGTGATGGCGGCCGCGTTGCAGGCCGAATGGTCGTTGAACGAACAGTTGGCGACGCTGCAGTCCGCGACGTGCGTTGTCATGGCAGGACCTCCCGTGTTTTCCGCCGCCCGGACCGGGCAACGCCCTCCGACCACGGTAGGCCAGCGCGGACCGATCAAAAAGACCCAATTCTGTGCCCTAATGGCCCGAACCGCGGTCATAGCGCCCCTTACCGTCGGGTCGGAAAGGTGCGGCTGTGGCGGCCCTCGGCCACGGCCGGGGAAAACCTGTCGTCTTCCAGGGTCCCTCCGTCGGCGAGCCAGCCCCGGTTTCCATAGAAGCTGATGGCCCGCCCGTTGCCTTGCGCCACCCAAAGAAACGCCCGGTCGTAGCCGAGTTCCATCAACTTCTGTTCGGCCGCCGCGAACAGCACGGAGCCGATGCCCTGCGCCCACCAGTCCGGATGCACATTGATTGCATACAGCTGCCCGGTTCCCTGGGCCGTGCCCGCGGGGGCCGGACCCAGGATGGCGAACCCGGCAACCGCGTCGCCGCTCTGGACGACCAAATGGATAGTCCCGTCGCGGGGCTCGACGATGTTGCGGCGCCATGCGGCCGTTGCGCGGCCGACGTCGAGTCCGTCGAGGTACTCATCGGTCATGATGCCGCGGTAGGTAGCCCGCCATGCGGCAACGTGGATCTCGGCCAGCCGTGCAGCGTCGTCTTCGATTGCCGGCCTGACGTTGATCTCCGGAGCTGTCATGACCCCGAATCTATCAGCCGTGGACGACCCGGCAGGGCCGCCGCGCCCTTGGTCCTGCGCCCGGCCAGCCAGATGGCGACAGTGTTCGTGGCAACGATCAGGGCGATGCCCAGCCATTCATGGAGGTCGAGGATCTGCCCCAGCACGAGGATCCCGGAGACCGCGGCGAGGATGGGATTGATACTCATGAACACGCCGAAGAATCCGGCCGGCACGTGCCGGAGGGCGATCAGATCGGCGGCGTAGGGAATGACGGAGCAGAGCAGGCCGGCAGCGGCAGCGTACAGCAGCGCAGGACCGGCGAAGGCCCCGTGCATGAGCAGATAGACGGCCACCGGCAGGTAGAACACCAGGGAGACGATGGCGGCCGCGGCCGGCGCCTGTAGCCCGGGCAGCCGCTGGCCCGCAACCCGGTTCAACAGAATGTAGGCGGCCCAGCAGGCGGCACCGGTCATGGCGATGGCGATGCCGGCGAGATCGCTGGCCGGTCCGGGCATCACCAGGACGAAAACGCCCAGGCCTGCGCTGATCCCGCACAACAGGTCCCGCCAGGTCCTTGACGCCAGCAGGGCGACCGCCAGCGGTCCGAGGAATTCCAGCGTGACGGCCAGCCCGAGCCCGATCCGTTCAATCGCGACGTAGAGGCAGATGTTCATCAGCGCGGTGGCCGCCCCCAGCAGGAGCACGGGCCACCACTGCCGCCACGTGAAGCGGTGAAAGGGAGGCCGGGCGGCCGGAAGGAGAACCGCGGCGGCCACCAGCTGGCGCACGGCGACGACGCCGGCCGGCCCGATCACGGGGAAGGCGTGGGCGCCGATGCCCGCTCCGAGCTGGTTGCTGAACCCGCTGCCGGTCATGGTCAGCACGCCACGAAGCAACGACGGCCGCGTCGCGGCCGCGCCGGTGCTGCCCGGGGCCGGGACCGCGCTGACTGCTGAAGAAGCTTCCATAAGACAGAAGTTTCCGGGCAGAACCGCGCAGCGAAAAATGCGTCCGATAGTCGTTCTATACGATGAGCGTATGAATGTTGAGCTGCGGTATCTCCGTGCCCTCGTGGCTGTGATGGACGCTCAGACTTTCACCGACGCCGCCATCGCGCTCGGGACGTCCCAGGCGGCGGTTTCGCGGTCCGTCGCAGCCTTGGAGCAGGCTCTTGGCCTGCGCGTTCTGCAACGCACCACCCGCACGCTAGTTCCGACGCCAGCCGGGGAACGGGTCATCGAACACGCCCGCCGCGTCCTCGACGAGGTCGCGCTGCTTGAACACGTCGCCCTGGACCAAAGCGGGGAGCTCAGGGTGAGCTACGCGTGGTCCGCCCTCGGCCGCCGTACCGTGGCCTTGCAGCGGAAATGGGAAGAAACCCACCCGGGGGTCCGGCTGATCTGGGTGCAGTCCAGTTCGCCGTCCGGCGGCCTGGCGAATGGGTCCGTAGAGGTGGCCGTGGTCAGGCGCGCCCTCAACGATCACCGCTTCGCGGTCACGGCCATCGGAACGGAAGCGCGCTTCGCCGCTGTGGCCCGGGCAGACCCGCTGGCCCGGAGGCGGACGCTGCGCATGTCCGACTTCGCCGGCCGAACGATCGCCGTCGACCACCGTACAGGCACCACCACGGAAGATCTCTGGTCCGGCGTCCCCGGGCCGGCGTCGGTGCGGCTGGTGCAGGGTGTCGACGAATGGCTGACGCTGATCTCCACGGGACAGGCCATTGGCATGTCCTCAGAGGCAACAGCGGCACAGAATCCGCGGCCCGGGATCGCGTACCGTCCGGTCCGCGATGCCCCGCCGATTTCGGTGCTCCTCGCATGCTGGCGCGACGACCCCTCTGTCCTCGTCGCGGATTTCATCCGGCTGGCCGGGGAAACGTTTGGTCCTGACGCCGCGGCGACACCGTCCGGCAAAGCCCCTACCCGGCACTGACCGCCCGGCCGGCGGTGCCCGCCTCAGACTGAGCGGTACCGGAGCGTGTCCGGGATTTCGCCCCGCGCCCCCAGGCTCTCCCCGCGGGCGAACTTCGCCCACAGGGCCCGCATCGCACGTCCCGTGGCGTTGATGTCATCCCAGCTGGCCCCGGCCAGCAGCCCCGCGGCCTCCCACGTCCGCTGGTGGCCGAACAGCAGGGGCAGATCGACCGTGTGCGCCGCGCCGTAGGGATTTCCCGGTGCGCGCCAGGACAGCACGTAGCTGTGGGCCGTTCCGCCCGCGCGCACATGCCGCCGTGCAAATTGCCTCGCCGACTTGCCGTAGACCAGCTCCGTGACCACCCGGTTAACGGCTTTGAGCAGCGCACTGCCGACCGCCGGAATGCGGCCCACGCGATTCAAGTACGGGTTGCGCGGGAAGAACAGCCGGGCTTCCTCCGCTGTATGGCCGATCAGGATCTCAATCCCCGGGGCAGCCGCGTTCCAGGCCTCCGCGATCCCGGATTCCGCGGGCAGGGGTGCATGCCCGTACTGGGTCCCGAACGGCATGGCCGCCCTGAGCCCGAACTTCCGGGCCGCGTGCGCGACACCCGCCTCGAGGGCCACGACGTCCATGGCCGGGGTGGACTCCGTGACCGCCTCCGCGGCGATGCCCATGGCGGCGTTCATCTTCTCCCGCCCGCGGGAGAGTCCCAGCGGCGCGCTTTGGATGATGGCCCGCTGGAACAGCGACGCCGCGTCCGGCGTGGCCATCAGATGCGCGACGGCGTCGGCCCCGGCAGACTGCCCGAAGGCGGTCACGCGCCCCGGGTCGCCGCCGAACGCCGCAATGTTGCGCTGCACCCAGCGGAACGCCTCGACCTGGTCCTGGAGGCCGAGGTTCGCGGGCCTGCCCTTGCCGGTTGCCAGATATCCGAACAGCCCCAGCCGGTAGGTCACCGAGACCACGATGACGCGGGTCTCCGCAACGAGGGGTGCCGGGTCGAAGATCGCCAGGTCACCGGAGCCGGACGTGTAGGACCCGCCGTGCAGCCACACCATCACCGGCAGCCGCTCGCCCTCGTGACGGTCGGCGGGCAGCGTAATGGACAGGCGCTGGCAGTGTTCGTCGCCCGGAAGTTCGCCGTAGCGGGTGCCCAGCACGTCGTCCAGGAACGGCACCGGTGCCTGGGGGCAGGCCGGGGAGAGGGCGGTTGCCGGGAAGACTTCCGACCAATCCGCTGCGGGCACGGGCGGCGCGAACCGCTCCGCGGTGGCGTAGGGGATGCCGGTGGCCCGCACGACGTCGCCGTCCAGCCACCCGGTGACGGGACCGCACGGCGGGGCAAAGGCAGGGGTGGCGCCCATGGGCCTTAGCTGTTCTTCAGCAGGGCCACATCGGAGACGAGGTCGATGTGCTCCAGCATCGCCGCCGCCGCGGCCGCGGGGTCCTTGGCCCGGATCGCTTCGGCGATCTTGCGGTGGGAGGCGAGCGACTGCTCCGGCCGGCCGGGCTGCCCGAGGGATTCGAGCCGGGTCTCCAGCACCATGCCGGCAATGAACGTCATCAGCTGGGCCAGGACGGCCGAATGCGCCGCCGCGGTCACGGCCTGGTGGAAGAGCTCGTCGCCGCGCGCGCCCCGGTCCCCCGAGGCGACTTCATCGGCCATGGCCTCGAGGGCGTGATCGATGGCGGCCATGTCCTGCCCGGTGCGCCGGGCGGCGGCGAGCTCGGCAAGCTTGACCTCCAGAGTGCTGCGCGCTTCGACGATCTCGGGCAGCCGGCTGCGGTGCTCGCGGAGCCCCTTGATCACGGACGGGACGTTGGGCCGGTAGACCAGCACCGCTCCGGTGCCGTGCTGGACGTCGATCACGCCGAGGACCTCCAAGGCCACCAGGGCCTGCGCGAGCGTGGCCCGCGAAACCCCCAGCCGCTCGGCAAGCTCCCGCTCGGCCGGCAGCGTATCGCCCGGACCCAGCTGGGCGGACTCGATGAAGTCCATGATCTGCTCCACCAGCTGCTCGTAGAGCCGGGGCCGCGAAACGCGGGAAATCTGGTGCGTTGTTGCCGACTGCTTTGCCATGCGTGTCCTTCCACCCTGTCCTGATGCCCAAGACTACCGGAGAACTATTGACAAAGAGACCTAGTGTCTAGGAGGCTAGGCCACTAAGCCAGTCCGTCATCCACTTTAATCCGGAGGAACAACGATGTCCGCTCCCGTCCTGTCCATCATCATCCTGGCGGTGATGTTTCTCCTGGCCACGGTGCTGCCCCTCAACATGGGCGCCCTGGCCTTTGTCGGAGCCTTCGTGCTGGGTTCTGTCGTGCTCGGCATGTCCACGGCCGACATCCTGGCCAACTTCCCCGGCGGCCTGTTCCTGACGATCGTCGGAGTCACCTACCTGTTCGCAATTGCCCAGAACAACGGGACGATTGACCTGCTGGTCCGGGGCGCCGTGCGGCTGGTGGGCAGCAAAGTGGCCCTGATCCCGTGGGTCATGTTCGCCATCACCGCGGTGATTACCGCCGTCGGCGCCCTCTCCCCGGCCGCCGTTGCGATCATCGCGCCGATCGCCCTCAGCTTCGCCGCCAGGTACAAAATCAATCCGCTGATGATGGGCATGATGGTCATCCACGGCGCCCAGGCCGGCGGCTTCTCCCCCATCGCCGTCTACGGCGTCACGGTCAACGGCATCATCGCCAAGACGCAGCTTGAGGCCAACCCCATGGCGATCTTCCTCGCCAGCTTTCTCTTCAACCTCGCCATCGCCGCGGTGCTCTTTATGGTCCTGGGCGGCAGCAAGCTGCTTACCACCAAGACCGGACGACTCGTAGAGCAGGCAGCGGAGTCGCGGATCGCCGTCAGCGTCGGGACCCGGGCGGCCGGCGTCACCCTTCAGGGTTCGGGCTCGGACATCTCTTCGTCAGGCGTGACCGGCAAGGGGACCTCGGGCCCGGTCCAGGCCGGAGACCCGGCTGCGGCCTCGAGCGGCGCCCGCGCCAATGTCCCGCAGTTCGTGACCGTCCTGGGCCTGATCGCCCTCGCGGTCATCTCGCTGGGATTCAAGGTGGACGTCGGATTCGTCTCCATCACCATCGCCATCATCCTGGCGCTCGTCTCGCCGGCCGCCCAGAAGGGCGCCGTGAACAAGATCAGCTGGTCCACCGTCCTGCTCATTTGCGGCATGCTCACGTTCGTTGGTGTCCTGGAGGAAGCCGGCACCATCAAGTTTGTCTCCGACGGCGTGGCCGGCCTCGGCATGCCGCTGCTCGCGGCCCTGGTGATCTGCTACATCGGCGCCGTGGTTTCCGCTTTCGCCTCGTCCACCGCCATCCTCGCGGCCCTCATCCCGCTGGCCGTCCCGTTCCTCGCCACGGGCGAGATCGGTGCCGTCGGGCTGATCGCGGCCCTGGCCGTCGCCGCCACCATCGTTGACGTATCCCCGTTTTCCACCAACGGGGCCCTGGTGCTCGCCAACGCCTCCGAGGACGTGGACAAGGACAAGTTCTACAAGCAGATCCTGGCCTACAGCGGCGTCGTCGTCGCCGCCGGACCCGCCATCGCCTGGCTGGTCATGGTGGTCCCCGGCTGGATGTGACCGGCCGGGATGCGGCCGCCACTCTCATCAACCCGCCACAACACCGGCAGCCCACTAGCAAAAGAAGGAACATCCGTCATGAGCACTGAACCAACGCCCCGGCCCGAAGGCCCGCTGTCCGGCTACCTGGTGGTGGACCTGAGCCGCGCCCTCGCCGGCCCGCACGCGGCAATGATGCTGGCAGACCTCGGAGCGCGGGTCATCAAGGTCGAAAACCCGGGCACCGGGGATGACACCCGCGGCTGGGGCCCGCCGTTCGTGGGCCCCGAGGACGATCCCCAGGCCACCTACTTCCTGTCCTGCAACCGCAACAAGGAGTCCATCGCCCTGGACCTGAAGAGCGACGACGGGCGGACCGTCCTGCGTAAACTGCTCGAACGCGCCGACGTCGTGATCGAGAACTTCCGCCCCGGCGTCCTGGACCGGCTCGGGTTCTCCGCCGCCGGGATGCATGCCCTGAACCCGCGCCTGGTGATCCTGTCCATCACCGGCTTCGGCCACGACGGGCCGGAATCCCGGCGCAGCGGCTACGACCAGATCCTGCAGGGTGAAGCCGGGCTGATGTCCCTCACCGGCTCCGGACCGGACGATCCCCAGCGCGTGGGGGTGCCCATCGCCGATCTGCTCTCCGGCATGTACGGCGCCTTCGGCACGCTCGCGGCCCTGCTGCAGCGGGAACGGACCGGCCGCGGGCAGATCGTCCGCACGTCCCTGCTGGCGGCCCTGATCGGGGTCCACGCCTTCCAGGGCACGCGCGCCACTGTGGCCGGCGAAGTTCCCCGGGCCCAGGGCAACCACCACCCCTCAATCGCCCCCTACGGACTGTTCCGCTGCCGGCGGGGCCGGGTGCAGATCAGCGTGGGCAGCGAGAAACTCTGGGCCACGTTCGCCGCCACGTTCGGGATCGACACCCGGCCGGAATTCGCCACCAACGCGGACCGCGTCCGGAACCGGGAAAAGGTGATCGAAGAGGTGGAGCGCGTGTTCTCGGACTACGACGCCGGACCGCTGCTGGCCAAACTCAACGACGCCGGGATCCCGGCCGGCAAGGTCCGGACTCTGGACGAGGTGTACGCGTGGGATCAGGTGCATTCCCAGGGCCTGGTGATTGACGTGGACCACAAGGTCCTGGGCAATGTGAGCCTGCCGGGGCCGCCGCTGCGGTTCTTCGCGTCCGCCGACACCGCAGAAACCACCCTCCAGGCCCACACGGCTCCGCCGCTGCTGGACCAGGACGGGGACCGGATCCGGCAATGGCTGGGGCTCTCCGCAGCGGGCGGATCCGGCCGGGGGGAAGGCCGGTGAGCACGAGACTGGAACAGAATATGCGGCGTCTGGACGCCGCCGGCCTCATCGCAGCCGTCCTGGATCCCGGCTCCTACCGCAGCTGGGACACCGCGGTGACCGATCCGGCTCCGGACGCAGCCTACCGGGAGGAACTGGCCGCGGCCCGGGCCAAGACCGGTGTGGACGAATCCGTCCTCACCGGCGAAGGCCGGATCCGCGGCCGCCGCGTGGCCGTCGTCGTCAGTGAATTCCGGTTCCTCGCCGGCTCCATCGGCCAGGCCGCGGCGGAACGGATCGTTGCCGCCGTCGAGCGCGCCACCCGTGAAGGCCTGCCCCTGCTCGCAGGGCCGGCCTCGGGCGGCACCCGGATGCAGGAAGGAACCATCGCGTTCCTGTCCATGGTGAAAATCACCGCGGCCGTGCGGACCCACCGGCAGGCCGGACTGCCCTACCTGGTCTACCTGCGGCATCCCACCACCGGCGGCGTCATGGCCTCGTGGGGCTCCCTCGGCCACATCACCGCCGCCGAGCCCGGCGCCCTGCTCGGCTTCCTCGGCCCCCGGGTCTACGAGGCCCTGCACGGCGAGCCGTTCCCCGCGGGCATCCAGAGCGCCGAAAACCTCTTCGACAAGGGGCTGATCGACGCGGTGGTCCCGCCCGGTCAGCTCTCCGGCGTCCTCGACTGTGCGCTGCGCATCCTGGCCACCGGCCCGGGCCCGCTGCCGGCGCCCCCGGCGACGCTGTCCGTGATGCCGTCCCGCATCGGCGCCTGGGAATCGATCGGCATCTCCCGCGATCCGCGCCGTCCGGATCTGCGGCAACTGCTGGCCCACGGCGCCCGGGATGTCCTGCCGCTCCACGGCACCGGCCAGGGCGAAAAGGATCCCGGTCTGCAGCTGGCCCTGGCCCGTTTCGGTGCGGAATCCTGCGTGGTGATCGGCCACACCCGGCCCAAACCCGGGCGGCCGACGGCGATGGGCCCGGCGTCGCTGCGGGAGGCACGCCGCGGCATGCATCTGGCCGAAGAACTCCGGCTGCCGCTGCTCACCGTCATCGATACGGCCGGCGCGGCCCTGTCCCCGGAGGCCGAGGAAGGCGGCCTGGCCGGCGAGATCGCCCGTTCCCTGCATGACCTGATCGGGCTGAACGTTCCCACGGTGTCCGTCCTGCTCGGCCAGGGCGCCGGCGGTGGTGCCCTGGCGTTGCTTCCCGCGGACCGGACCATCGCGGCCCAGCATGCCTGGCTGTCTCCCCTGCCGCCGGAGGGCGCCAGCGCAATCGTCCACCGGAGCACCGACTTCGCACCGGCGATGTCCGCGGCCCAGGGCGTCAACGTCGCATCCCTGTACGCGGCAGGGCTCGTGGAGCACCTCGTGGACGAACGGCCCGACGCCGCACACGAGGCGCAAGCGTTTTGCCGGCGCCTCGGCCTCGCGATCGAATACGAGCTCGCCGCCCTCGCCGGGGCCGGGACCGCCGGGCTGCTCACCGGACGGCTCGGGAAATACGCCCGGCTGGGCAACTACCTTGCACCCGGGCACAACGTACCCCGGGACCCTGTCCAGGCCGGCGGGGCCGGCCGGGGGCAGAGCTGACAGGGACGGCTTACGGGGCCGCGGCTACAGCAGGCTCGCGAAGTCCGCTTTGCTGAGCGCGGCGTAGCGGCCGTAGGCGGCGACCACGGCGGCCTCGATGGCAGCGACGTCGAGTCCCGGCACGAGGTCATCGGCCGCCCCCGCCGTCGCCGGGTCCCACTCCAGGCCGAGCGCGGCGTAGCTGGCCTCCAGGACAGCGCGGATCGGGGCGGAATTCTCCACCACGATCACTGAACTGAAGAGCCAGCCGCCGGCGACCACCCGCTGGGCCGTGCCTACCAGTTTAATCCGGCGCTCCGGGACCTGCGGGTCGGTGCCGTGCACGCTGAATTCGCCGGGGCAGTATTCCCCCGGGATCTCGCCGACGCCGGCATCCACGCCCGCGTCGCGCAGCGCCCGGGCGAGCAGTTCGCCAAACAACGCAAAGCGGCCCTTGGCCCCGGCGATCGCGTCGGCGTCGGGTTCCAGGTGATCGATGACCAGCGTTCCCTGGTGGTACGCGGCGGCGCGGCCCCCGGCTTTGCGGACCAGGGGCTCGAAGCCCTGCTCCCGGCAGGCAGCGGCTGCGGCCTCGAACCCGGGCAGGTGCGTGTCGCGCTGCCCGAACGCCACCGTGGGAACCGGGCGGTAGAGCCGCAGAGTGGGACCCAGCGCGCCGGCCTTGACCTTCTGGAGCAGCCCGAGGGCGAAGTCGAGGTCGGCGGCGGCGCCGAGGGATTCTTCCTGCCGGACCAACGTCAGTGTCCGGGGTCCGGCCGGTGCCTGCGGCATGTTGTTATGCTCCCTTATGGTCATCCTGCAATTCCTCGTCGTAGCGGCCGCGTTCGCCGTCATCGATGCCATCTGGCTCAAGACGATGAACCCGTTCTACCGCCGCCAGATCGGTGACCTGCTGGCCGACAAGCCCAATCTAGGGTACGCGGTGGTGTTCTACGTGATCTACATTGCAGGGATCGTGTTCTTCGCCTTGGGCCCGGCGCTCGACGGCGGCACCTGGCTCACCGCCGTCGGCTACGGCGCCGCCCTGGGCGTGTTCGGCTACGCCACCTACGATCTGACCAACGCCGCCACGCTCAGGACCTGGCCGTGGCAGCTGATCATCATCGACATCCTGTGGGGCGCCGTTCTGACGGCCCTGGCCACCCTGGCCGGCTGGCTGGTCTTCCACACGAGCTAGGACCCGCCAGGGTCAGGATTGGCGCCGGGTCAGGACTTCCGCAGCGTCAGGATCTGCTCGGCGCGGCCGAACGGTCCGGTGAGGTCGTGCAGCACGGTGGAGGTCAGCCCGATCCCGTCCGTGCCGAACGAGACCTCGTTGTCCAGGCCCAGCCACTCCCCCTCCGGCTGCCGGTACATGTGGACCTGCAGATCCAGATTGGGAAAGGCGTAGCTGCCCTTGCCCGGCGGGACGCGGGCGGCGATGCCGTTGGCTGTGTCCACGAGCCCGATCAGCCGGGCGAGGTCACCGCTGTCGGCACGGTCGGTCAGCGGGTGGTCGGTGTGCAGCCACACCGTGCCGGAGCCTGCGCGGTGGCCGGCGGCGATCCGCATGTGGAGCGAGGCGATGTAGCCGCCGGGCCAGATTTCCGCGGCGTCGTACGGTTCGCAGTCCTCCGGCGCAGGGATCCGCGGATCCTCGAACGCCGCGATCGCGGAGGTGTCCGAGGTGATCATCCGCCAGGCGGTGGCCCGGATCGCCGTGCGTCCGGCCGCCACGAGCTCGGCCTGCACCAGCTCGATGGTCCGGCCGGGACGGAGCGTCGAGGTCACCACTTCAAACTCCCCGCCGGGGATAAGGCCAAGGATCTCGTAGCTGATCCGGGCCATGCGCATGTCCTCCCGCGGCTCATGCCTGGCCAGGCAGTCGGCCATGATGCCGGACGCGGGGGCCATGTGCTGCTCGTGTTCATTCCAGGCACCCTGCGCGTGGATCGTGGAACGGAACCGCCCTTCCCCCAGCACCTGGTAGTAGGAATCGCCCTCGGCCAGAACAGGCAGTTCAGCAGTCAACGTCGACCTTTCGCAGCTTCCATCGGAGAATTCCAGACCACCCTATCGCCTCAGGCGCCGACCGCCCGGCGTCCGCTGCGGACGCCATGCTCAATATTCAGCGTTCGGCCAGCCGGACTGGGTAGACTCGATCCCAGCGTCCGCGACTATTTACCGAAGGGGTGCCCTCCTGATCCGAGTCATCAGCTACAACCTCCGCAAGCACAAGGCCAGTGGTGAGCTGGTCGATCTGGCCCGCGATTTCGAAGTTGATGCTTTGTGCCTCCAGGAGTGCGACACCGAGGACCTGCCGGCCACCATCGGCAATCTGCACCTGGCCGACGCCACCCGAGGCAACCGGCTGGGGCTGGCGATCTACTACCGCAAGGACCGCTTCACGGCCTTCGACACCAAAACGTTCGCGTTGAAGAAGTCCCTGCACGACCGGGTCCTGGCCCCCGCGCACGAGCGGCTCATCGGCACCCGCGTCATGGACAACGAAACCGACCACGAACTCGTCATCGCGTCCTTCCACGCAGCGCCGCTGACGGCGTCGAACTCGCTGCGGCGCAACCAGATCCATGCCGCCCACGCGGAGCTCCTGAGCATGGGCGGCGGCTTGATGTCGCTGATGGTCGGTGACTTCAACTACCCGTTCTTCACCAAGTCCCTGACTGCGCAGATGAAGGACGCCGGCTACGACCTCTCGCTCAGCGACCGCCGGACCTACACCCGCTACAAGGTCTTCAAGGGCCACTTCGACTTCGCCACGTCGCAGGGGCTGGAAATTGAAAGCGTGGAGACGCTGCCCCGCGGCGCCTCGGACCACCTCCCCATCCTGATCTCGGCGGAATACGGCCAGGAAGCATCCGGGAACGGTTCGGGTCCGGCCGGTACGTAGGCGCCGGCCCGGTAAGCGCACCCGGAAAGAACACCCGGTGAACAAGCGGTGAACCCGGCATAGAAAGCACCCTTATCTTAACTTTGGCGTGATCTACTGCTGGGCGTGAACTTTTCCAGACGCACATTTCTGACCGCCGGAACGGCAACGGCCACCGCCTTGGCCACCGGCAGCACGCTCCGGGCGGCAACAGCCGCCACGCCCGCGCTGCCGGCACCCGCAGCCTCCGGAATCGACCACATCGTCGTCGTGATGATGGAGAACCGCTCCTTCGACCACTTCCTCGGCTGGCTGCCGGGGGCCGACGGGAAACAGCCCGGGCTGAGCTACATCGACCGCTACGGCATCCCGCACTCGACCCACCGCCTGACGGACTTCCAGGGCTGCGGCCATCCGGATCCGGACCATTCCTACGAGGGCGGCCGGATCCAGTACAACAACGGCAAAAACGACGGCTGGCTCCGCGCCGGCGAGAACGACGAGTTCGCCGTCGGCTACTACGACGCCGCCGACCTCGACTTCTGGCGGCAGGCCGGCCCCGACTGGACGGTCTGCGACCGGTACTTCGCGGCCACCATGGCCGAAACCTACCCGAACCGTTTCTACCAGCACGCCGCCACTACCGACCGGATCCATAACTCAACGGCCACCAGCGCGCTGCCGACCATCTGGGACCGGCTGGCCGCCGCCGGGGTGTCCGGCAAGTACTACTACGGCGACATCCCCTTCACTGCACTGTGGGGCGCCAAGTACCAGGGCATCTCGCACCACTACTCCGGGTTCCTCTCCGACTGTTCCGCGGGGACGCTGCCCGCCGTGTCCGTTGTGGATCCGCGCTTCACCGACGAGGGCTCGGGAACCTCCGGTGACGACCACCCGCACGCGGACATCCGCTCCGGCGAGACGTTCCTCGCAGAGGTCTACAACGCGGTGACTGCGGGCCCGGGCTGGGCCAACACGATGCTGGTGATCAACTACGACGAGTGGGGCGGGTTCTACGACCACGTCCCACCGGCGACGGCCCCGGACACCAGCCCGGCCACAGCCCTGCGCGGCTTCCGGGTTCCCTCCCTGGTGGTCTCGCCCCGCGCCCGGCGCCGGTATGTCGCCCACGACGCCTACGACCACACGTCCGTGCTCAAAGCCATCGAATGGCGCTGGAACCTGGCTCCGTTGACCCCGCGCGACAAGGCAGCGCGGAACATCGCCGAAGTCCTGGACTTCGGCGCACCGGCCAACCTGACCGCACCCACGTACCTTGTTCCGCCGTTCGTGGCCGGGCCCGCCTGCGCACCTGTAGGACCGCCCCCGGCCGAGGAATGGTCCGGACTGAAACAGAAAGCACTCGCCGACGGATGGAAACTGCCTTGAACACCACGGATCACCCGACGACGCCCGCAGGACACCGCAAGCGCGGACTCCGGCTGGCCCTGCGGGCCTGCACCGCGGCCATGGTCCTGCTCGCCGCCGCGGCCGGCGGCGCACTGGCCCAACCCGCTGCCACAGCGAGTGCCCCGGCGGCGACCCAGGGCCAGGGCTACCTGCCGGGCGCCAAGCACGTCTTCGTCATCAACCTCGAGAACAAGGGCTACGACTCCACCTGGGGACCGGGATCCGCCGCCCCGTACCTGTCCACGACCCTGCGCGCCCAGGGCGTGCTGCTCAACCAGTACTACGGCACGGCCCACAACTCCCAGCCGAACTACGTGGCGCAGATTTCCGGCCAGGGCCCCAACCCGCAGATGCAGGCCGACTGCCAGACCTACTCGCCGTTCGTCGGGACCGGGACGGCCGACCAGGGCCAGGCCGTGGGCGACGGCTGCGTCTTCCCGGCCAGCGTTCCCACCGTCGCCGGCCAGCTCACCGCGGCGGGCAAGACGTGGAAGGGGTACATGGAGGACATGGGCACCCCGTGCCGGCATCCGGCCCTGGGCGCGGTGGACGATACACAGAAGGCCAGGGTCGGCGACCAGTACGCGGCCCGCCACAATCCGTTTGTCTACTTCGCCGGGATTACCGGCTCACCGGATTGCGCCACGAACGACGTCGACCTCGGCGTCCTGAAAACGGACCTCGCATCGGCCACCACAACACCCAACCTGTCCATGATCACGCCGAACCTCTGCCACGACGGCCACGACTCCCCCTGCGTGGACGGGCAACCGGGCGGCCTGGCGAGCGCCGACGAGTGGCTCAGGCAGTGGGTGCCGGCCATCACTGCCTCCCCGGCCTTCAAGCAGGACGGTGTCCTGGTGATCACCTTCGACGAATCCGACGGGCCCCAGTCCGACGCCACCGCCTGCTGCGCCGAAACGGCCGGCCCCAACACCCCCGAACCGGGCATCACCGGCCCCGGCGGCGGCCGGGTGGGCGCCCTCGTGATCTCACCCTTCACGAAGGGCGGCACGTGGTCCACCACCCCTTACAACCATTACAGCCTGCTGGCCAGCATCGAAGACACCTTTGGCCTGCCGTACCTGGGGTATGCGGGGACGCCGGGCCTCAACCGGTTCGGGCTGGATGTGTACAACGCCGGAGTTTAGCGGCCCGCCGGGGCGCGGCCTCCATTTTGCCTGGCTGAGTACGGCTACGAGCCTGCGTTGAAGACGTCGGCGCCGAAGCTGTGCTGGCCCGGCGCCCCGGCGTAGCCCAGGCGCGGGAGGGAGAACGCGTCCTCGATGCTGGCCAGGAGGCTGAAGTGGTTGTAGGCCCGGTCCGACGTCGTGCCGCCCTGGGTGAACGGGGAGACAACAAGTGCACCGATCCTGCCTCCGGCCGTCCCGCCGGGCAGCAACTCTGCGGGCCCCACCGTCTTACCTTCGGACTCATCGAAGGTAATGACCAGCATCCCGTCCTGCTTGAAAGCCGGCGAGTCGAGGATCGCCGGGACCTGTTGGCTCAGCCAGGTGTCAGCGGCGGCAAGCCCGCCGGGACTGCCGTCGACGCAGGGGTTATCGTGGCCGTCATTGCACAGATTTGGCGAGATGTAGGCCAGGTTCGGGGTGGTGTCCACGGACTGCAGGTCGCTGGCCAGTGCGCCAAAATCCACCACGTTGCTCTGGCAGTCCGGTGACGACGTGACGGATTCGAAGTACACAAACGGGTTGTGCCGTGTGGCGTACTGGTCCCCGGCCTTGGCTGCCTGGTTGGTGTCCTTCGCACCGAGTTCGGGGTGCCGGCACGGCGTTCCCATGTCCTCCATGTAGCCCTTCCAGGTCTTGCCGGCGGCGCTGAGCTGCCCGGCCACCGTGGGTACGGAGGCCGGATACACGCAGCCGGTTCCCTCCGCCTGCCCGAGGGCGGCAGTGCCGGTCAGTTCGAACGGGGCGAACGTCGGGCAGTCGTCCCGGGTCATGGCGTTGGACCCCTGCCCCGAGATCTGGGCGAGGTAGTTGGGGTTCGAATTGTGGGCGATCCCGTAGTACTGGGACAGCAGGACGCCCTGCTCGCGCAGGGTCCGGGAAAGGTACGGGGCGTCGGAGCCGGACCCCCACACTTTGTTGTAGCCCTTGTTTTCGAGGTTGATGACGAAGATGTGCCCCGGGCGCCCTCCGGCCTGCCCGGTTGCCGTGCCCCCGGTGCCCGGCGCTGCACCGGTGCCGGCGCCGGCGCTGGCGCTCGAACCGGGGGTTCCGGAGTTCCCGGGGGTGCCGGGCGGCGAGGTCTCGCACGCGGCCGCTGTCACCGCCACTACGGCTGCCACAAGCAGCTGCGCGGCTATCCGACGTTGGGTTTTCGTGGTGTTACGGCGCATGGATTCCGGCTTTCTCGTTACCCGATCAGCGTTTCGTTGGCGGCACTCGTCCTTGAACTCTGCCACACCGCGATCAAGAAAACCCGCGAAGATCCTCGGCAACAGCTGGGAACCGGCACGTCCGGCTCCCCGGCCGCCGGCGGCGGCAGACCCGTCGCACGGTTCGGGGCCCGGGGTTGGAGCGCACAGTTCAGTAGTGCGGGCCATGGTGGTAGTTTGCAGTCATGGACGCACCATCGGATTCGATTCCGCTTCTGGACCTCAGTGCAGCCAGGGGACGGGACGGCGCATTTGACCCGGCGTTTATCGAGGCACTGCGCGATGCCACGCACCGGGTGGGCTTCTTTCAGTTGACCGGCTACGGGGCTGACCCGGCGGAGGTGGAACAACTCTTCGAAGTCACCCGGCAGTTCTTCGACCTCCCGCTTGAGTCCAGGCTGGAGCTGGACAACCGGCTCTCCCCGCATTTCCGCGGCTACACCAGGCTGGGCCATGAGGTCACCCAGGGGCGGCCCGACGCCCGGGAACAGCTCGACTTCGGACCGGAGCGGCCCGCCGTCGAACAGTACCCGCCGGAGCAGCCGTATTGGCTGGTGCAGGGCCCCAATCTGATGCCGGACCGGTCGCTGCCCGGGCTGCGCAGCGTTTGCATGGCCTGGGCGGACCGCATGTCCCGGGTCGGGGCCGAACTGTTGTCCGCCATCGCCGTGTCCCTGGACCTGCCGGAGGACTATTTCGCCGAGCCCTTCCGGGGCTCGCCGGCCTGGATGGCCAAGCTCGTCCACTATGTCGGCGGCGTCGTCGCCGACGCCGGGCCGCAGGGGGTGGGCGCGCACGCCGACTACGGATTCGTCACCCTGCTCCTCCAGGACCAGGTGGGCGGCCTGCAGGTGCTCCCGCCGGGCAGCACCGACTGGATACCGGTGGAACCGATTCCGGGGGCGCTGGTTGTCAACCTCGGCGAGATGCTGGAAGTCGCGACCCAGGGTTACCTGGCCGCCACCATCCACCGCGTCGAGGCGCCGCCGCCCGGCGTCGACCGCTATACGATCCCGTTCTTCTGGTCGCCCCGGCTGGACGCCGTCATAGATCCGGTGCCCCTTCCGCCCGCGCTCGCTGCCCGGTCGCGGGGGATCACCGACGATCCGAACAACCCGATGCTCGCCTCCTACGGCGCCAACGTGCTCAAAGGCTGGCTGCGCGCCCACCCGGAGGTCGCCCGGATCCACCACCCGGAACTCGTCCGGGCCGCCCCGTAGTCCTCCCTGCAGGCGTCCCGGCAGTCCGGCCGGTCCCTTAGGCTTTCCGCTGCGCGACGACACCGGCCAGCGAGGCCAGGCCCTTTTCGAAGTCCGCACCGACCATCTTGTCCATGTTCATGAACAGGGCAAAGACTTTGCCGAGGCCCTTGTTTTCTCCGGTCATGGTCCATGTGACATCGGTGCCGCTGGCTGACGGCGTAAACGTGAAGGTAGTCGGGTTCACCGCTTTGAACGGCTTGGTGAACTCGAGCCGGATCCTGATGCTGCGCGGCTCGGCGATGTCCACGATTTCCATCGTGCCGGAGCCGGCCTTGCGGTTGCCGCTCCACGCATACTTGGCACCGATGCCTGACTCACTGCCGGAGTAGCTCCGCTCCATGGCCGGATCAACGGCCTCCCACGGCGACCACTTGGTCCATTCGTGGAAGTTGTTGACCAGCGGGAAGATGTCCTCGGCCGGTGCGGGAATGACGGCGCTGCGCGTGACTTCGAAAGTAGACATGCCGCCATCCTAGGCGGTGGCCGGCCCCTGCGGCCGCAAGGCAGACTGTTCAGGCCTGCAGGGGGATGACGTCGATCCGCCCCTGCGGATCGGCCACGACCAGCACCCGGGGAGCCGACACACCCTCCAGCGCGGCCGCCAGCCGGTCCTCCGGAGTCCGCGACGCCGGCGCAACCGCAGGCGCAACTCCCGATGCGGGAGCCGGCGGTCCGGCCGCCGCCTGGACGCCCGCCAGGGCGTCCGCGCGCCGCCAGACCAGCGCGTCTGCGCGCCGCCAGACCATCACGTCCGCTCCCGTGACCTCCGTGATCACACGGCGCAACGGTGCCGGGTCGGCCGCCGTCACCAGAATCACGTGGCCGATGGTCCGCGGCCGGACCGGGCCGGCGGCCGCGAGCACGGCACGGTCCTGCCGCCAGACGGCAAAGTGGTAGCCGAACACGAGCCCCGTGGCGACCAGCAGCCCGAATGGGGCACGGATCCGGTCGACGAGGCTCCCGCCGCTGACGCCGCCCAGGAAGAACTCGAACACCCTGAACCCGATCACCAGCAGGGTGATCACGGCAACCACGGCGCTCAGGCCGAAGACGGCCACCAGGTAGATGCGCCGGGCGTTGAGTCCAGTGGCCGTTACGCTGCCGGTACCCGCCGCCGGAGCCAGTGGACGCCAGGCGAGCCACCAGACGGGGCCGCCGACCAGGAGCGAGCTGATGCCGCCCAGCAGCAGGGTCCGCGCCCCGCTGACCGCCAGCGGCGTCGCCGCCAGAGCCAGGACCGAGTTGACGATCACGCCGATTCCGGATGCCGCCGCGACCAGCGCGACACCCGAGGTGACCAGCCGCCCGCCTTGCAGGGTGGCCTCCGAGCGTGTACGCGCGATGTTCCGGTGATAGACCCAGACGAGGCAGCCGATGCACGCCGCCGCCACGGCCGGTGCAAGGGGCTCCAGCAGCAGCTCCAGCGGTTCCGTCCGGTCGAACAGCAGCCGGAGGAACACGAACAGCGCCACCCCGGAGCCGGTGAGCGTCAGCACCCCGGCACCCAGTACTCCGACGGCGATCAGCACGACGTCGGCCAGTCCGGTGCGCAGCTTCCGTCCGCCCTCGTGCTGCCAGTGCCACCACCAGATCAGGCTCCCGCCCGCTGCCCAGACCAGCGACTGCAGCGCCGAAACCCACCAGGGCTTTCCCACCGACGCCTCGGCCGCCGCTCCCCGGAGGGCGGCATCAAGCAGTGTGGACAGGGCCGAAACGGCGCCGCCCACGCCCAGCACGAGCCCCAGGACCGCGCCCAGAACCGTGGGGACGTCCGTCAGGTCCGTCGGGTTCTTGCGCGGATGGCGCCACATCCACCGCTGCCAGAGCCAGACCGCCGCCCACACCAGGCCGGTGGCCAGCGATAACCGCCACTCCGGGCCCTGGGCGCCGATCAGGTCGGCGAACGTGCTGAGCAGGTTGGTGGAGGCGATCAACAGGGACAGCATGTAAATGCCGGTCAGGTACAGGCCCCAGCCGACGGAGGACCGCTCCTCAGGGTCATCAAGCCGCCGCCACACGGTCCACCACAGGAGGGCCGCAAGCGGGCCGCCGATCAGGGCGAAGGCCAGCGAGCGCGCCAGCCCCGCGACGTCGTCGACCGCCAGCTCGGTTCCCGTCACGAACAGGCGGCCCAGCAGCCCGCCAAGCCCGACGGCGGTGATCACCACCAGCGCGAACAGCAGCGCGTACGTAATCAGGCGGCGCACGGTCCGCTGGGCGCTCATCGCCGTGCCGTTTTCATGGCTTGGCTGTTCTCATGGCTTAACCGGGCCCGGGCACACCCTCAGCTGCCAGGGCGCGTTGTCGATCAGCCAGCCGTTCCCGGAGCGCACGAGGTCGAACACGTCTTCGATCTGGTATTCGCTGCTGCCAAACGGGCCGCCCGGCTCGGACACGGTGATCAGGACCCGCACGTCCGCGGATTCCGGACGCTCGGTGGTGGAGACCAGAGTGACCCGCAGATTCCGGGCGGCAGGGGCGCCCTCGCTGCCGCACCTGGTCCGCGCCGCCGCCGTCAGGTAGGCGGACGCGGCCCCCTCGTCCCCGGCAATGACCGCCGCGGCGTAGCGCTGCACGACCCCTGCGGGGCTCGACTCGGCCAACGGCGCCGGTTGCCCGCGGGTGAGCACCACGGCCAGGGCCACGACCACGATCACCACGATCACGGCCAGGACAGCCCACAGGGTCCGGCTCGGGTTGACGTCCCCAGGCCCGGGCGGTTCCGGCGGCGCTGCAGGCTGCGGTCCTTCTGGCTGGGGGCTCATGCCGCCAGTATGCCTGCCGGGCCCGGACACCGTCATGATGTCTTTCGTCCCGTGTTCCGTGGCGTCAGCGTCGACGCGGCCGGGGCCAGCCACTACGCTCGAAAAATGGGAATCATGCGCAAGGCCCTCGCCGCCGCGGTCCTGCTGATGGCCGGAGTGCTGGGCGGAGCGCACGCGGCGCTCGCCGTGACGCCGACCGCCGTCGTGATCGAGGACCGGGCCGGGGTCCTGGACCGCAACCGGCTCCTGCCTGCCGTCGAGGCCACCGATTTCTACCAGCCGACCAAAGTTGCGGTGTACACCTACAACGGCACGGCCGCGGACAACCTCAACGAGGAAGTCCTCAGGTTCGCCCGCGCCGAACACCCCGAATGGATCAGCCCCGACGGGCAGAAATGGGCCGACGGGCTGTTCATCTTCGCCCTGGACCCGACGGGCCGGCACGTCGGGACGTACATGGGCGAGGACCGCAAGGTCTCCCCCGACCAGCGCGAGGACATCCAGAACGCGTCCAAGGAGCTGCTCCGCGATGCCCAATGGACCGACGGTACGATTGCCGGGATCCGGCGCGGCGCCGAACTCATCAACCAGCCGTGGTACCGGTCCACGGCCTTCCTCGTGACGGCCTGGGCGGCGGTGGCCGCCGCGGTCTGCGGCGCTGCCGCCTGGCTGATCGTCCGCTGGCGCACCCGTGTGTCCTGCCGCAGGGAGCTCGAACGCGGCGACGCCAGCTACGCGAACGTCAGCATGGACCTGCAGGTCACCGAGCTCAACGCCAGCACCATTCCGGAGTCCTCACGGTACGGCAGCACCGTGCTGGAGAAGCACCGCACCTTCCTGGCCCGGTACAACACGGCCACCGCGTTAGCCAATCAGGTCCACGCCCTCAGCAGCCGGGACCTGAGCCGCCGGCCCAACCTGAAACTTGTCCGCAGCTACGCCGATGCGGCGGCCGAACTCGACGCGCTGGACGACGTCATCGCGGACACCAACACGCTGCTGAACCGCGGCGCGGCGTGGCCGGCCGCGTGGGAGCACCAGCTCGCCCCGTTCCGCAGTGACCTGAACGGCGTCGAGGAACTGCTCAGCCAGCGCCGCGGCGAGGGCTCATCGGCGACCGCGGCCGCCCTGAGGTCCTTCCGCGACGAAAGCCGCAGCGATCTCGAACGCTGGACGGCAGAGCTCGCGGACGGCACCATCACACCCGAGACGGCGCTGGACCGGCTGCGTGATGCCCGGACCCGGCTGTCAGACCTCCTGAAAAACCACGCCGAAACCGTGATCGGCGCCTACGCCCGCAACGAAAAGGAAGCCGGCCTCATGCGCAAAGAGATGGAGGCCGCGCAGACGGGGGCGCGGCCGGGGGCCAGGTACGGCCGCACCTGGGAGCCAAGCATCCTCGGCACGGTGTACCCGTCCTACTACTTCTTCTCGGTGCCGACCTTCAATTCAGGCCTCAGCACCGGGGTCAGCAGCGTCAGCACTGCCCGCGGCGGCACCACCACCGGGTATGGCTCCAGCGGCGGCAGCTTTTCCGGGTCCGGGAGCTCGTCGAGTTTTTGAGGCTGTGTCCGTTTCCCGGCCGGGTCTGCGCTTAACGGCCGAGCTGCGCTTAACGGCCAGCCGTTAGGTGCCGTTGCCGGGCCGTTCGACGACGAAGTCCCCGCCGGGGAACATGATCGTCTCGTGGCCGTCGTCAAACCTGACGTGGTACGGCGGCGCGCCGTCGGCTCCCTTCACTTCGAGGATCAGTCCGTGCCGGTCCGCGGACTCGACCGTGGTCCCCCGGACGATGATGCGGTCCCCTGCGGCTGCCTTCATGGCGATCACCTGCATTTCTCTTGACGCCTGTGTGCCCGAAGATCATTATTGCTCTTGACGGCTGGGGGCGCTATGGCCTTGGACCTAGGAGCCGCGCCGTGCGTATAAATTCAGCACTTTGCCCGGTACCAATCGGCGCACTCTCCCCGGGAAATCACTCCCCCGCAGGACCGCCGCCACACCTCCTTTCGCGCACGGCGAGAACTGACGGCAGTCCTGCCGCGCCCGGGTGGTGCCGGCCATGATGGCGGCCATCCTCCGCTTAGTCATGCAGTTCCGGCTCCTGGTGCTGGCGGTTGCGGCGGGCATCGTGGCGTTCGGCTTCACAAGCCTGCCGGGCATGTCCGTGGATGCCTTTCCGGAATTCGCTCCGCCGCAGGTGGAGATCCAGACCGAGGCCCTGGGCTTGTCCGCCGCCGAGGTGGAACAACTCGTCACTTCCCCCATGGAGGCCGACCTCCTGAACGGGGTGGCCTGGGTGGAGGCGATCCGGTCCAAGTCCGTGCCCGGCCTGTCCTCGATCCAGATGGTCTTCAAGCCGGGGACTGACCTCTTCCGCGCACGCCAGCTGGTCGCCGAACGACTGACCCAGGCCCGCGCACTGCCCAACGTTTCCGCGGCGCCGGTACTGATGCAGCCGCTGTCCTCGACCAGCAGGGTCATGATGGTCCGGCTGACCTCCAGCACCATGTCGGCCATCGACATGTCCATCCTGGCCCGCTGGACCATGAAGCCGGGCCTCTTAGCCGTGCCGGGCGTTGCCAACGTGGCGATCTGGGGCCAGCGCGACCAGCAGCTTCAAGTCCTGGTTGATCCGGCCCGGCTGCAGGCCAAGGGCGTGACGCTGGACGAAGTTATCAAGACGACCGGAAACTCCGTGTGGGTCTCGCCTTTGAGCTACCTGGAAGCATCCACGCCGGGCACCGGCGGGTTCTTCGAGACGAGCCACCAGCGGATCGGCATCCAGCATGTCCTGCCGATCACCACCCCGGAGGATCTGGGCCAGGTTCCCGTCGAGGGGGCGGCCGGTCACCTCCTGCTCAAGGACGTGGCGACCGTGTCGACGGACCACCAGCCGCTGATCGGCGACGCCCTGCTGGGCAAGGACGCCGAACTGCTGCTGGTGATCGAGAAGTTCCCCGAAACGAACACGATGGACGTGACCAGGGGCGTTGACGAGGCCCTGCACGCACTCCAGCCGGGACTGCCCGGCGTCACGATCGATACCAGCGTCTACCGGCAGGCCTCCTTCATCCAGGAAGAGATCGGTACCTTGGGCATCGCCCTGCTGGTCACGCTGTTGCTGATCGTGGCGATGTTCGGCGGGTTCTTCCGCTCCTGGCGCACGGCCCTGATCAGCCTCATCACCATTCCGGTGTCACTGACAGCGGCCGCCCTGGTGCTGGATCTGCGTGGCACCGGGATGAACACTATGGTTCTGGCCGGCATGGTGCTCGCCCTTGCCGTCATCGTCGGCGATGTCGCCGAAGACCTGGCCGGGATCGCCCGGGCCGCCCGTAACGACCCGGCGCAGGCACGCGAAGCCCTGATCCCGGCGGCCCTGCAGTCCGTCCGCACGCCGATGCTGTACGCACTGCTGATCATGGCGCTGGCGGTCACGCCCGCACTCTTCATCGCAGGCGAGAACGAGGCCCTCTTCGGACCCCTGATCCAGAGCTTCCTGCTCGCCCTCGTTGCGTCCATGGTCGTCGCGGTGACCGTCACGGCGGCCCTGGCGTACTACCTTCCCGTGGGCTCCGCGGCGGCGGAACGCCGGCCCCTGCGGCGGCTTGAGGGCGCCTACGGCCGGCTCCTGGCGCGCCTGAAGGCCCGGACGCTCTGGGTATTTGCCGCGTCCGCGGTGGTGGCCCTCGCCGGGCTGGCCCTCGTTCCCGTCCTTGCCGCCGGCCATCCGGTAGTGCCGGTCCTTGCCGACAAGACGCTGGTGGTGCACTGGAACGCGGTGGCCGGCACGTCCGATCAGGAAATGAGCCGGATCACCGAGGCGGCCGCGGTCGAATTGCGTGCCCTCCCCGGTGTGGCCAACGTCGGAGGACACGTCGGACGTGCGATCACCTCGGACCAGGTCGGCGACGTCAGCTCCGGCGAGCTGTGGGTGACTGTCGCCGCCGACGCGTCCTACCCGGACACCGTGACCGCCGTCGACCGGGTGATAGCAGGCTACCCGGGCCTGACCAGCAAGATCTCCACGTACCCGCAGGAACGCATCGACCAGATCCGGGAAGAGGCCGACGCCGGCTTTGCCGTGCGGGTGTTCGGACTCGACCCGGCCGTCCTGCGGCAGAAGGCCGCCGAAGTGCAGCAGGTCCTGGAGCACACGGCCGGCGTCGTCAATCCGCATATAGACCTTCCCCCTGAACAGCCGATCGCCGAGGTCAAGGTGGACCTCGCGGCGGCCCAGAAGGCCGGCATTGTTCCCGGCGACGTGCGGCGCGCGGCCGCCGCCCTGCTCCAAGGCATCGAAGTGGGCAACCTGTACGAACAGCAGAAGGTGTTCTCGGTCATCGTGAAGGGAACCGCAGACACCCGGAACAGCCTGGACAGCGTCCGCGACCTGATCATCGACACCCCCGGCGGCGGCCACGCCCGGCTCGGTGACGTCGCCCAGGTCGCCATGGTCGGGAACGAGTCCGTGATCCTGCACGATGACACCTCGCGGCGCGTCGATGTGAAAGCGGACATCCAGGGCCGCCCGCTGGCCGATATCCAGAATGACATCAACGCCAGCCTGCAGAAGATGCAGTTCCCCATGTCCTACCACGCCGAGATCCTCACCCAATACGCCCAGCAGCAAGCGAACTACCAGTGGCTCTGGCTGCTCGCGGCCATCGCCGCGGCAGGCATCCTGGTCCTGCTGCAGACGGCCACGGGCAGCTGGCGGCTCGCCGCCGCGCTCTTCCTGGGCCTGGTCGTAGCCCTGTCCGGCGGCGTGCTCGCCGCCCAGGCCACGGGCGGGATCAACGCGCTGGTGGCGCTGGCCGCCTTCGCCGCGGTCGTCGGGATCGCCGTCCGCGGCGCCCTCCTGCTGACCGGCCGCGTCCGGAGCCTGCAGGTGCAGGACCCGGCGGCACCATGGCCGGCGATCGTGGTGCGCGGCACCCGGGAAAGATTCGGACCTGTCCTGATGACCGCCCTGATGACAGGCCTGGCGCTGGTGCCCCTGGTCCTGTTGGGCGGCGTCGTCGGCACCGAGATCATTCAGCCACTCGCCGTGATCATCTGGGGCGGGCTGCTGACAACCACCCTCTTCACCCTGTTCGGTGTCCCCGCCGTGCTGCTTCGGCTCGAGCCGAAGCCGGCACCCGCCGCACCGACCCGCCAGGACACCGCCGCACGGACTGAAAGCCAGGACGCGTCATGAACGCCACACCGTCGCCGCGGGGAAAGAAGACCGCGGCCCTCATCCTCGGAGCAGTGCTGGCGGCTCTCACGGCACTGGGCGCGGCGGGCTGCGCCCCGGCACCGGAGGCCGCCCCGGCCGACGACGACCCCGTGACCATCAGCGAAGTGCCCGGGACGGACCTGCACCGCCTCGCCCTGACCGAGCACGCCGTCGACCGCGTCGGGATCCGGACCGACACGGCCGCGGCGGATCCCGCCACCGGGAAACTGACCGTCCCCTACTCGGCAATCATTTACGACAGCGCGGGCAAGACATGGGTGTATACGACCCCGGAGCCGCGGGTCTACGTCCGCCGGCCCATCACGGTCGAACGCATCAACGGCGCGGTGGCAGTGCTGAGCGACGGCCCGGCGGCAGGGACGGCCGTGGTGACGACGGGAGCCGAGGAACTGTTCGGCGCCGAGTTCGATACGGCCCACTGACATGCGCTGGCTCATCGGGATCAGCCTCAGGTTCAGGACCGTGGTGGTCGCCATCGCGTGTGCCGTGATGCTGCTCGGGTCCCTGCAACTGGGGTCCGCGTCCGTGGACGTCTTTCCCGAGTTCGCCCCGCCGCGGGTGGAAATTCAAACCGCGTGCCTGGGCTTGACCGCCCAGGAAGTCGAGGAACTGGTCAGCGTGCCGATCGAAGCCGCCGTGAGCGGCATGCCGGGCCTGGACGAACTGCGGTCAAAATCGGTGCCGCAGCTGTCCTCGATCGTGCTGGTTTTCCACCAGGGCACCGATCTGCTCAACGCCCGGCAGCAGGTCTCGGAGCGGATGGCTTCAGTGACGGCGGCGCTCCCGACGTGGGCGGCCCCGCCGGTGATGCTGCAGCCGCTGTCCGCGACCAGCCGGGTCATGAAGATCGGCATGACCTCCTCCGAGCACTCCCTCATCGAAATGTCCATGCTGTCCTACTGGACCATCCGGGCCCGGCTCCTGCGGGTCCCGGGCGTCGCGAACGTGGCCATCTGGGGCGAGCGCCTGCAGATGCTCCAGGTCCAGGTGGAGCCGGAGAAGCTCAAGGCGCAGAACGTCTCCCTCAACCAGGTCATGGAGGTCACCGCCGGCGCCCTCGACGCGGGCCTGCTGAAGTACTCGCCCGGACGGTTCATCGGCACCGGCGGTTTCATCGACAGCCCCAACCAGAGGATGGGGATCCGGCACGTCCAGCCGATCCAGACCCCCGCGGACCTGGCCCAGGTCACGATCCGGGAAAAGGACGGGGTTGCCCTGCACCTGGGTGATGTGGCCCAGGTGGTGGAGGACCACCAGCCGCTCATCGGCGACGCGGTGATCAACAGCGGGCACGGGCTCATGCTGATCGTCGAAAAGCTGCCCTGGGGCAACACCCTGGACGTGACCAAGGGTGTTGAAGAAGCCCTCCACGAGCTGCAGCCGGGCCTGAGCGGCATCAGCTTCGATACCACCATCTTCCGCCCGGCAAGCTTCGTTGAGGAGTCGATCTCCAACCTCAGCACCGCCCTGCTGCTGGGCTGCCTGCTTGTGGTCATGATCCTGGTCGCGTTCCTCTTCCAGTGGCGCACGGCGCTGATCAGCCTCATCGCCATCCCGTTGTCCCTGCTGACCGCCGCACTCGTGCTGTACTTCACGGCCAGTTCGATCAACACCATGGTCCTGGCCGGACTGGTCATCGCGGTGGGCGTCGTGGTCGACGACGCGATCATCGACGTCGAAAACATCATGCGCCGTCTGCGGCAGCACCGCGCCGCGGGTCTTAAGGGCTCGGGCAGCAACGAATCCGCGGCTTCGGTGGTCCTGAAAGCCTCGCTCGAGATGCGCAGCCCGATCGTGTACGCGACCCTGATCATCGTGGTCGCCGCCGTGCCCATCTTCTTCCTCGAGGGACTGACCGGCGTCTTCTTCCGGCCCCTCGCCATCACTTACACCCTGGCAGTCATGGCTTCCATGCTGGTGGCACTGACCGTCACGCCGGCACTGGCCCTGATCCTGCTGGGCAACGCCAAACTGGAACAGCGCGACGCTCCCCTGGTCCGGGTGCTCAAGCGCGGCTACCACGCTGTCCTGTCCAGGGTCATGAACCGGCCCCGCTACGGGTATGCGGCCTTCGGCGCGCTCGCCCTCGTGGGACTGGCCATTGTCCCCGTGATGGGACAGTCCCTGTTCCCCACGTTCAAGGAACGTGACTTCCTGATGCACTGGGTGTCGCAGCCCGGGACCTCCGCGGAGGAGGAGTACCGGATCTCGCAGCGCGGCTGCGCGGAGTTCCTCCAGGTGCCCGGCGTCCTGAACTGCGGCACCCACATCGGCCAGGCGTTCGCCGCCGACGAGATCGTCGGCGTCAACGCCGGCGAACACTGGATCAGCATCGACCGGCACGCGGACTACGACAAGACCCTCGCCGCCGTCCAGGAAGTGGTGGACGGCTATCCGGGCCTGCACCGTGATGTGCAGACCTACCTCAAGGAGCGGATCGAAGAGGTCCTGACGGGCGCCAGCGAACCCATCCTGGTCCGCGTCTACGGGGATGACCTGGCCACGCTCCGGGAGCAGGCCCAACGGGTCAAGGCCATCCTGGACGCCATCCACGGCACCGAGGACGCGCACGTCTCCCTTGAGGTGGAAGTCCCGCAGATCTCCGTCACCGTCAACCTTGCCGCGGCACAGAAATACGGGCTCAAGCCCGGCGACGTGAGGCGGGCCGCTGCGACGCTGGTGGCCGGCGAGGAAGTCGGGGACGTCTTCCGGGAGGGCCGGGCGTACGACGTCCAGGTCTGGAGCACCCCGGCGACGCGCGCCAGCGTGACCAGCATCGAGGACCTGCCGATCGACACCCCCAGCGGCCAGCGGGTCCGGCTCGCCGACGTCGCCGCCGTGAGCCTGCAGGCCGTACCGAACCAGATCGACCGCACCAACGGATCACGCCGCGTGGAAGTTGGCTCGTTCCTCGCCCAGGGCGCAGACCTTGGCGCAGTGGTCGGCGAGCTGCAGTCACAGCTGGACAAGCTGCAGCTGCCCCCCGGCTACAGCGTGCAGTTGCTCGGTGAGTACACGGAACGCGAGGCCGCCACCAACCGCCTCATGATCTTCGCCCTGGCGGCGCTGGCCCTGATCCTCCTGCTGCTGCAGACCTCCTTCCGAAGCTGGCGGCTGGCCGTACTGTCGCTGCTGACGCTGCCGATCGCCCTGGTGGGCGGGGTCATCGCCGCCTACATGACCGGCGGCGTCCTGTCCCTGGGTTCGGTGGTCGGGTTCCTGACCGTGATGGGGATCGCCGCGCGCAACGGCATCCTGCTCATCAACCACTGCCAGCATCTGGAACGGCACGAGGGCGAGCCTTTCGGCCGTGCCCTGGTGATGCGCGGGGCCTCGGAGCGGCTCTCGCCGATCCTGATGACCACCCTGGCAACCGGACTGGCACTGGTGCCCCTCGTGGTCATGGGCAATGTCCCCGGCCACGAAATCGAACACCCCATGGCCGTCGTCATCCTCGGCGGCCTGGTCACCTCCACCCTGCTCAACCTGTTCATCGTTCCGTCGCTGTACCTCCGGTTCGCCAAATCCCGGAAAACACTCGAACGGGAACGCGCTGCAGCCGGCCCGGCTACCGCCTGAAGGAAGATCCGATGTTTCGCAAGCACAATCCAGTTCTCAGTTGCCTCGCAGCCTGCAGCCTGATCACCGGCTGGCTTGTCGCCGTGCCGCTGTCACTCCTGACGGCCGGCGCAGCGCAGGCCGGCGCAGCACAGGCCGGCACAGCGGCTGCCGCTACCGCCACCGACTGCGGCCCGGGGTCCCTGCCCGACTTCAAGGCGGGCAGTTTCCCGGACTCGCCGGACGTGGACAACACCTGGCTGCCCATGGAACCGGGAACACGCTCCGATTTCAGCGGCACGGTCACGGATCTCACCACCAGCCCGCCGGAGGTCCACAAGCACCGCGTGGTGTCGATCGTGACGGGCCTGACCAAAATGGTTGACGGCGTTCGCACGGTAGTCCTGTGGGACCGGGACTACTCGGACGGAGTCCTCGAGGAATCCGAACTGGCCTTTTTTGCCCAGACCCGCAAGGGTGCGGTCTGGCTGCTGGGCGAGTATCCCGAGGAGTTCGATAACGGCAAATTCTCCGGCGCCCCCAATACGTTCGTCTCAGGAGTCGACAACGCCCGGGCCGGCATCGCCATGCTGGCCCACCCCGAACCGGGAACCGGCCCCTACACCCAGGCCTCAGCGCCCGCGATTGACTTCCTTGACTGCGGCCAGGTGGTCAGCCGCAAAGCCAATGTGTTGAAGATTGACGAGTTCAACCCCCTCGAGGGGGCCTCAGCCGGTCATCAGCAAAAGTACTACCGCGCCGGAGTGGGCAGTTTCAAGGTCACGGCCTCCGGCGGCGACAGCCAGGAAGTCTTGAACCTCGACTCGACCACAACGCTGAGTGCCGGTGCCCTGGCCGCCGTCAACCAGCGGGCCCTGGCCCAGGACCGCCACGGCTATAAGGTGAGCCCGGACGTCTACGGCACAACCGAGCGGGCCCGCGCGGGGTGTTGACGGCAGCGGACCGCTGAAACCGGCAGGTCAGAACAGCGCGGCGGTCACGGTGCGGGTGAGCTCCTGGATGATCCAGGTCCGGGGGGCCATGTCCGCGTAGCTCTTGCCGCGGGTGTACACGACGAACACGTAGGCCCGGCCGTCCTTGACCAGGATGCTGGCATCGTGCAGGTTTCCGAACAGCAGCCCGTACTTGTGATAAACCTCGATTCCGGGCGGAACAGCCGGCGGGATCAGCGTTTCGTAGTTCGTGTGCTGCATGTAGGAGAGCAGCTGGGCCGTGTGCGGCCCGTTCAGCAGCTGCCCCGTGTAGAGCAACTGAAGTATGCGGCCCATCTCGGCCGGGGTCAGCAGGTTCACCGTGCGGTCGTAGGTGATCCCGATGGACGCGGCATAATCCGTGATGCCCCGCTGACCGACGGCCTGAAGGATCAACGCCCACGAATCGTTGTTGCTTTGCTGGACCATCTGGCGGATTTGGACCCCGGCCGTCGAGGCGCCCATCCGGGCGGTCAGCGACGCACGCCCGGTCTCGACCAGGTGGTAGTAAGCCGATGCCGCCAGGATTTTGGCCGTACTGGCGGCCACGAAGTTTCCTTTGACCCCGTAGTTGTGGACCTCGCCGTTCGAGACGTCGATGAGCGACACCCCCAGCGCATACGCGCTGTTGGCCGCGATGATGCCGTTGATCCGGCTGCCCAGTTCAGGGCTGACGCCCCCGGCCGGGGCGACGGCGGGGACCTCCGCGGGCTTGGCGGCGGGAGCGGCGGCGGGTGCGGACACAGGCGCAGGCGGGGCGGGCGCGGAGGCGGGCAAATCGGTGGCTTCCGGTGCGGCGGCCGGGCCGGCGTCCGTGACTGCCGGCGGTGACGACGGCAGCGCCGTCACCGGCGGCGCCGTCACCGGGGGCGCGGCGCTGGTGGGCGCGGCGGCAACCGCGGGCGGGTCGGCCGGCGGCCCTGACAGTCCGGCGGCATAGACGCCGCCGGTGCCCACCAGGGCAACCGCGACGGCGGCAGCCGTCAGATAGCGGGCCCGCAACCGCCCTGAACGCCACGCAGACCACGCGACAGGCCGCGGACCGGGGTTTGACCCGCCGTCGGCCCGGTGCCCGCCGGACCCGTAGTGGCGCGCCGGCCCGGACATCAGGACGCTGCCCGGTTCACGGGCCCGCAAGCGTTCGCAGGCATGGGTCCTCCTCCGAAACTTGGCCGCGGTGATGCAATAAAGTTCCTGCATTCTTCACCGCCACCGCCTCCCGCGCAAGAGCCCGGGCCCATTAATCGGCGGCGGCCGGACGGCCAGCGCGGCGGCAACGCCGCCGCTCAGCCGCCCAGCTCGCGGCGCCGAAACCCGAGTTCCCGCTGCGCGCCACGCAGCGGGGACCCCGTGAACGGCAGCTCCTCCAGCCGGACGGTGCCGGCGGCGGCCAGTGCCGTGCTGTTGGCCGAGGCCGCCGCCCTCGGCAGAAGCCCCAGGACGGCGGCGAACTCGGCCCAATGCCTGGATCTGAGGTTCCTCGTCCTCCCCGCGATCGGCAGCGCCAGGGTCTCATCCCCGTACAGGAGCGTGCAGGGGACATCGAAGACCGGGGCCATTGTGCGTCCCGGCCCGCTGCCGAGAACGGCCAGGTTCTTGGCGTGGAGGTCGCCGTTGCCCGTGAGCCAGGCAAAGACAAACTGCAGGTAAAGGTTGCGGCTTGCCACCACCGGAGCCTTGCAGATCCCGGCCAGGGCCGAGGCCACCTGTTCGGCGCTGACGCCGTATTTGGCCGCCGGCGGCAGCCCCAGCACTTGCGTGCCGTCCTCCAGGGGAAGCCGGACCCAGTCCCCCGCAGGGCTTCTGACCCGGTCGAACCGCTCGACGAGGAGCCCGGGCATCCCGTTGCGGTCCGTGATAACCCGGCTCTTGGCCACCGGGATCTTCAGCGCCTTGGCGGCGCGCAAATGAGCGGCCTCGTTCACCACCAGGTGCGGGTGCTCCGGCGGGTCCAGCTTGAGCACGTAGCGGTGGCCGCGCAGGGCCACGGGCGTCGTCAGCATGGACGCGCTCGTTTTGCGCTGGACCCCGGGCAGGCCGTGGAGGTCTACCGTGTTGGCCAGTACGGAAAAGTCGAGGTCCTCAGGACGGGAGGTGTCGGCGAGGGCGGGCGGTTCCACCGGCGCGGCGCCAGCGGGAACCACCTGGACATCGCCGGGCACATCGGCACCGACAGCCAGCAGGAGGGTCAGTTCGTCGTCGAAGCTGGTCTTGGTCGCGGTCTTCAGGACCGTGAGGCGGTGCCCCTCCGGGAGGAGTCCGGAGAAGAAGGCCGGCAGGGCACCGGCGGAGGTCTCCACCGCCGCCCCGGACACCGGAAGTGACACGGCGACGGCGGGGCCGCCGGCGGCAACATAGGCCGGCAGGTACGCGAACCGCACTCCGCCGGTGCCGGTCCGGTTCAGTTGCCCGGCCAACACCCCGTTCTTGTAGACATCCGCGGACCGGACGAACTTCAGGTCCTGCAGGTCCGCCGGCAACAGCTCGGCCATCACTGCACCGTCAGGTGGAGACCCAGGACATTGCTGACGGCGATGACGGCCAGCAGCGAAGGGTTTCCGCGTCCCGTCTCCATGGCCCGGACGGTGCGCACCGACGTGCCGGCCAGGTGCGCAAGGTCTTCCTGCGTGATTCCCGCGTCCCGCCGGGCGCTGCGGATACCCGCCGCGATAGACAAAACATCACTCATCCCTTTGCCTCCCTCCGCGCCGCTCCGTTGCAGAGCAATAGGCAGAATGCTGCCGGTTCCGCGGGTAACGGCTCCCATCCTGCCGCACCAGCCGCATTTCGGCAAGATCCTGCCGGATCGGCAAAGAAGGGGGTGACTGGACGCCCGGAGCGCCCAAACCGGCAGCATCCTGCCGCGGCGTACGCTGGAGGAATTCGCTGGAAGGAAACCGGGGAGCGGCAATGCGCAAAATCATCCTGTCCATGCAAGTGTCCCTTGACGGGTTCTTCGAAGGCCCGCACCGCGACCTCAGCTGGCACATGGTCGACGAGGAACTCCACAGCCACTTCAACGACGAGCTCAGGGCAATGGGGGCTTTCCTGGACGGCCGCGTCACCTACGAGCTCATGGCAGACTACTGGCCGACGGCCGACGCGGACCCCGACGCCAGCGCCCCGGAGGCCGAGTTCGCCCGGATCTGGCGGGACATGCCCAAAATCGTGTACTCGCGGACGATGACGTCGGCCGGCTGGAACACCACCGTGGTCCCGGAAGTCGTTGCCGACGAGGTCCGGGCGCTCAAGGAGCAGCCGGGCGGGGACCTGGCCCTCGGCGGGGCGGACCTCGCCGACACGTTCCGGCGGCTGGGGCTGATCGACGAGTACTGGCTGTACGTCCATCCGGTGGTCATTGGACGCGGGACACCCCTGTTCAAGTCAGCGGACACCAGGACGAGGCTCCGGCTCGTGGAGACGCGGGGCTTTGGCAACGGGGTGGCGCTGCTGCGCTACGCCGCGTAGCCGGCACCGCCGTGGCACTACGCGGGCGCTTCTTAAGGATTTCTTAAATGCCGGGCGGAAGAGTGGAACCGGCGCCACTTCCGGCGCCCCCGTCCCGAGCCGGAGGATCCCATGACCGGACCCGCCCCTGTTGAGCCTGCTGCCTGCGTCGCCCGCGGCGCAGCCGCTGATCTCACCGTGGCGTCCGCGCAACCAGCCGCGCATACCGACGCCGCACATCCCGCCGGGCAGCCGCAGCCATGGACCCTCCCGCACGTGCGTCACTGGCTGCTCCTGGGCATCCTGCTGTCCGCCGCGGTCCTGGCAATCGGGCTGGCGGCGCAGTTCACGCCGGGGTTCAGCGCGGCCGAGCTCGGCGTCGACCAGGACCTCAGCCGGCATCACGCCGCCGCCCTGACCGCGGTCGCGATGGCCCTCAACGTCGTCTTCGGGCCCGTGGCCGGCCTGGCGCTGATCGGGGCCGGCGCCCTCGGCATCTGGCTGTTCCGCGGCGGCCTGGTCAAGGCGACCGGCTTCGGCCTCGTCGCGTTGTCCGGCTGGGTCGCTTGTGAGCTCTTCAAGATCATCATCGCCCGCCAACGGCCCAACCCTGCCCTGCTGTTCGACCCGCTGGCGCCGGAGACCGGTTCCAACAGCTTCCCGAGCGGCCACGTGTGTTTTGCGGTGGCCCTGGGTTTTGCGCTGTTCTTCCTGGCCCGCGGCACCCGCTGGTCCACGGTCACCGCCGTCGCGGCACCCGCGGCGGCGCTCATCGTGGCGTGGTCGCGGCTGTACATCGGCGTCCACTACCCCTCCGACGTCGCGGCGTCCTTCCTGTCGGCGGGCGCGGCCGTGGTGGTGGTCACGGGGCTGTGGAACGTGGCCGCGCCGCGGCTTACCCGGCGGCCCGGTATTCCTTCCGCCCCGCCGTCGCCGCTCCTGGAGAGGAAGTGAGCATGCACACTGTAGGCATTTCAGCCCTTCTGCCGGCCGCATCAGCCGCCGGGACCCCCTCACTGCTGGACCCGGCAAGCCTGCTCGCCGGCCTCGGCCCGGGAGCCCTGGGCGTTATCGCGCTCATGGTGTTCATCGAATCGGGCGTGCTGTTTCCCTTTCTTCCCGGCGACTCGCTGCTCTTCACAGCGGGCCTGCTGCACCAGCAGCTGCACCTGACGCTGCCCGTGCTGATCGGCGTCGTGACCGCGGCCGCCGTCGCCGGCGACCAGGTCGGCTACATGCTGGGGCGCACCTTCGGCCGCCGCTGGTTCAAGGACGACGCCCGGATCCTGAAGACTGCACACCTGACCACAACGGAGGAATTCTTCCGGCGCCACGGCGGCGCCGCCGTCGTGCTGGCCCGGTTCGTGCCCATGGTGCGGACCTTCGCGCCGCTCAGCGCCGGGATCGCGAGATACGGCTACAAGTCCTTCACCCTGTGGAATGTCACCGGCGCGCTCGTGTGGGCCGCGTCCGTGACGCTGCTCGGCACCTGGCTGGGTCACTTTGAGATCATCGCCAGGAACATCGACCTGATCGCCGTGGCGATGGTCCTCGTATCCGTGCTGCCCCCGGCTGTGAAGCTTCTCAAACTCCGCCGCCGCGGCACCGGACCCGAAACCCCCGGCCCAAGCGCCGCCGGCACGGGGGAAGTCGACGTGAGCGACGGCGACGGGACAGACGCCGATGACGGGGACGACACGGGGGCGCGAACCGCGAACGGAGCCCTGACCCGGGAAATGGCCGCGGAAGAATAGCCCCATGACAACCGCTGACAGGCCGGCCCTGCTGCTCATCGAGGACGACGCGGTCCTGGGGCCGCTGATCGCCGAGCTCCTGGACCCGGATTACCGCGTCCGGCTGGTCACTAATGGCCACGACGGCCTGCACGTGGCACTGACGGAGGCGTGGGACGTGATGGTGATCGACCGCGGGCTGCCCGGGATGGACGGCATCGCCGTCATCGCGGCCCTGCGCTCCAAGGGCGTCGCCACGCCAATCCTGATCCTGACAGCGCTGGGCGACGCCGGCGAGAAAATCAGGGGCCTGGACGCAGGCGCCAACGACTACGTGACCAAGCCTTTCGACGCCGGTGAGCTGGCGGCACGGCTGCGGGCACTGACCCGTACCTTTCCGGCCGCACGGGCGCCGCTGGCGATCGGCGACTGGGAACTGGACCCGGCGTCGCGAACGGTCCGGTCCATCTACGGCCACACGGTATCTCTGACCGCGAAGGAGGGCCAGCTGCTCGCGGCCCTCGCCACGGAGCCGGACCGCGTCTTTACCCGGGACGAACTCCTGACGGCCCACTTCCACCCCACCGACCAGCCCGGTGTGATCGACACGTACGTCCACCACCTGCGCCGGAAGATCGCCCGGACCGTCGTCCGCACGGTCCATGGTGTCGGCTATCAGATCGGCGACGCCCGTGAGTAGCGGCGGGGTTCCCGGCGGGGATCCGGACCGCTCCACCCTGCGGAAGGCCTCGCTCAAAGTCGCGCTGCGGATCAGCGCCGCGTGCGCGGTGATGGTCCTGGCGCTGCTCGCCGTTACGGCCCTCTATCTGCTGAACCAGCTGGCCCATCCCAAAATGCCGGGGACGGCGTCACCCGGGACGGCGTACGCGTACCTGGATTCCCGGGATGTGCTCGAGGCCATGGTGATCGCGGGGGCGGCAGGGATCGTGCTGGCGGGCGTCACCGGCTGGCTCAGTGCGCGCAGCGCCATCCGTCCCCTCGGCGATGCCCTGGCCCGGCAACGGCGTTTCGTCCAGGATGCCAGCCACGAGCTGCGTACCCCGCTAACCATCCTGGATACCCGGATCCAGCTGGCCCAGCGCCACACCGAACCCGGCTCCCGGCAGGCCCGGGACCTGGCCCGGATCCGGGACGACACCGCAACGCTGACCGGGATTGTCAACGAGCTGCTCCTCGCGGCCACCGCCGGAGTGCCCGGCCGGCCGGCAGCACCGGCCGACCTTGCCCGCACCGCCGCCGATGTCGCCGAAGGCCTCCGGCTCGTGGCGGAGGAACGGGGCGTGCACCTGGACGTCACCGCGGACGCCCGGCCGCTGGCCCGGATCGACGGCAACGCCCTGCGCCGCGCCGTGCTGGCTCTGGCGGACAATGCGCTTGCCCACACCCCGCCGGGCGGCCGCGTGGGAATCACGACGTCGGTCGAGCAGAACCGCGCGGTGATCACCGTCGCGGATACGGGGACGGGAATCACCGGCGTCGACCGGGACCGGATCTTTGACCGTTTCGTGCGGACCGCCGGCAACGGCGGACCGCACGGGCAGCGGAGCTTTGGCATCGGCCTGGCCCTTGTCCGGGAAATCGCCGTGGCGGCGGGGGGCGCCGTCGAGGTGGCTTCCACCGGCGCGGCGGGAACGGTCATGAAGATGACGCTGCCGCTGGCCGGGACCGCCGGGCCGTGAGCGGCCCGGCGGCGGGGAAAGCCGGCACATAGGAAAGACCGGCGATCGCCTGCCCCCAAGGGAATTCGATCGCCGGTCTTTCCGGACTGGTTGGCGCTGCCTTGCTGCGCCCTATACTGCGGCGCCCTGCACTGGCAGGGCCCGCTCACTGGCCTGCGAGCGCCCGGACAACTTAGGCGCGGACGAAGGTCACGCCGCCGGTCGCGGTGAGCCAGGACAGCGGGTGGACGATCGTCTGGTTGGAGCCGTTCATGCCGCCGCTGACCACCTGGCCGTTGCCGGCGTAGATGCCGACGTGGCCGGACTGGACCACCATGTCGCCGGGCTGCGGGGTAGCCACCACAGTTCCGAGGCCAAGGAACGCCCGGGGGCCGATGTCGCCTACGGGCTTGCCTGCCGCGCCGAGGGCCTTTTCCACCATGGCGGTGCAGTCCTGGGTGATGCCCAGCTGGCTGTACGCGGCGGACAGCATGATGGCGTTGCGGCTGCCGGCAGGGGCCGCGGCGGCAGGGGCAGCCGGGGCGGCCTGCACCTGGACGGTCGGCTTGGGCGCGGCCGGGGCCGCTGCGGGCGCGGCGGCGGGAGCAGCGGCAACAGGCTTGGGCTGTTCGATGACCGGCGCGGCAATCGAGGAAACCGCGGGGCGGTCAAAGCTGATCTTGACGGTTGAATCGGCGCTGACGGGCGCACTGACCTGCGCCTGGACGTCAACGTTCGACGCCGGAGCGGAGTCCCGCTGCACAGGTGCGGTAGCGGCGTTGGCCGCCATTCCGCTGGTGAGGACCAGGCCGGATGCGGCGGTGATGACGGCGGCATGGCGCGCAAAAGTATTGATTGAAGTCATGGATGTACCTCTCCCAATGCCTGCGAGGTGAGCTGTCGGATTCGGATGGGAGGCACCCGGCCGCACTCCAGGGCCCGGCGTAGCGGGCACCGTGCGGCTTCACCCCAAGGCCTGCATGTCAGCAAGCCGAAAGTGGTTTCCCCGCCTCTGCCGGTCGTTGCTGCGAGTTACCCCCGTGCCGCGGCAGAGTTAGGCAATCGGCTGGGGAGCGCCCGTATCGGAGACAACAGGCACATATCCACCGTAACGCGATCCGCGGTCAAAAGTCACATTCAGGTAACGGCCGCCACGTTTCGGACCCGCCGAAGCCCATAGGGCTGCACCTCATCCGAACACTAGGATGATGCCATCAGCACCACCTTCGAAGCGGAGGCCCGAAAATGAACAGGCACTGTGTCGCGATCTGCCAGCTGAGCAACCAGCCCCAGGAGGATTTCGACGTCAACACCGAGCTGCTGATCCTGGACGGCCAGGACGTCCACGTCTCCACCTGGGACGCGGAACCGCGGGACGGCGGCTTCGATGAGCACGTCTTGAACGACCGGGTGGACGCCCTTGGGTTCATGGTGGTCAACGACTGGGCGTTCCTGGACGGCAAGGCCTACGCGGTGGTGGAACGGCGGTCCGGAACCTAGGCGCGGTGCACGGCGGACACGACTAATTTCGTGCCGTGACGTTCCTGACCCTGGCGCTGATCGCCGTCGTCGCCCTGGCCGGCCCCCTGCTCGCACTGCCGGTGCGCTGGCGGCTGCCGGTGGTCCTCGGGGAACTGCTGGCCGGGATCGTGATCGGGCGCTCCGGCCTCGCCCTCGTGGATCCTGCAGATCCCACATTCAGCCTGCTGGCCAACATCGGCTTTGCACTGATGATGTTCGTGGCCGGAACCCATGTTCCCGTGCGCGATCCTCACATCCGCTCGGCGCTCGGCCACGGCACCCGCCGGGCCGTCGCAGCCGCCGCGGCAGCGGCGGCGGTTGGAACCGGGATCGGCCTGCTTTTCGGAACCGGCCATGCTCCCCTCTACGTCGTACTGCTGGCGTCGTCATCGGCCGCACTGGTCCTTCCGATCGTGGACTCCCTACGGCTTGGCGGCCCCCACGTCATCGCCATGACCGCGCAGGTGGCTATCGCCGACATCGCCTGCATTGTGGCGCTGCCGCTGCTGGTGGATCCGCCGCACGCAGGCCGGGCGGCGCTGGGTGTCCTCACGGTAGCGGGCTGCGCGGCGGTCCTCTTCTTCGTGCTGCGCTGGCTGGAGGACACGGGAATCCGCGGGCGCGTGCACCGCCTCTCGGAAAACCGGAAGTTTGCCCTGGAGCTAAGGATCCAGCTCGCGGTGCTGTTCGCCCTTGCCGGCGTCGCGACCTTCAGCAGCGTGTCGGTGATGATGGCGGGCTTTTCCTTCGGCCTGGTGGTGGCCGCCGTCGGCGAGCCGAGGCGGCTGGCCCGGCAATTGTTCGCCCTCAGCGACGGCTTCCTGGGCCCGGTGTTCTTTGTCTGGCTCGGCGCGTCCCTCACCCTGAAGGACCTGGCCGGGCATCCGGACATGATTGCCCTCGGGGTGGCGCTGGGGGCCGGGACGCTGGTGTCCCACGCGAGCCTCGCCTTCCTGGGGCTCCCCTTGCCGCTCGGCGTACTGTCGGCAGCCCAACTCGGTGTGCCGGTGGCGGCCGCGAGCATCGGCACCCAGCTTCAGGTCCTGCTCCCGGGCGAAGCGGCGGCCCTGCTGGTGGGCGCCCTGATCACAATCGCCGCCAGCGCCGTCGCCGGGTCCCGCGCGGCCAGGAAGTTCGCCCTGCCCCAAGGGACCTAAGAAGTCGAAGGGCTGAACTGCAGCTCCGGCCTTCGCCGGGCCATCTCGGCCAGGACCCGGGCCACGGCCTCTGTGGCGGCGTCAAAACCTGCACCGGTGTCACTCTGTGCGCCGGCGGCGCCGGCGGCAAGACTGCCGGCGGCGGACAGCAACTCCCCCGAGGACCCGCCGAGCACGGCACGGGCCTGGCGGACGAACCTGGCCCAGTCTCCGGAGCCGGCACGCAGCGCCGGCAGCGCGGAGAGAAGCGCGGCACGGCGCAGCCAGACATCGGACTCGCGCACCCACCGGTCCAGCACGCTCTCGGCACGGGCCCTGCCCGGCGGGTCAAGGCCGTCCACCAGGGGGCCGAGGACGTCGATGGCGAGCGGATCAACGAGCTCCCGGACCCGCGCATCCCGGATGAAGCCCTCCAGCCGGGTGAGATCCGAGTTGGTCAGCAGTCCCACGTTGGCCTGCAGGAGCACCACCGCTGCGAGGCGGCGTTCGAACACCGGCACCGCCCACAACTCCGCGCCGAGGGACGTGACCTCATCATGTGCCAGTCCCGGGTACCGGCGCCCGGCGTCGCGCACCGCCCCGCGCACGGCCCCCACGGACGCACCGTAGAACCGCAGGGCGCGGCCGCCGGGTTCCCCGCCAAGCCGGGCACGCATCGTCTCGGCGCGGCTCCAGGAACTTTCCCGCTGCAGCGAGAGGTCAATGAATTCGCCGGCATCACTCACGCGTCCATTCTTCCCCGCTTAAAGCGGACGCGTCACCGGGGTTTGCGGGCCATGGTAACGATCCGGTAACGTTGGCCCCTGGTCGTGAAGGCCAGGCCCGAATGCAGGGCCCCGGACTGCCCCCTTACCGGGCCCGGTTGCGCCGTTCGGCGCCTGCTCGCCCGTGCCGTTGCGGCAGGGGCCGGATGAAGCTTCCCGCATCCTCCGCCGCACTGCCCGCTGCGGTGGTGTGCGCCCGTCACAATGCCCGGAGGGGTCCGTTGTTTAACAAATCACCGATCAAAAGCGCAGCACCAATCAACAAACTCGCCGTCGCGATGGCCATGGGCGCGCTCGCCCTGACCGGGTGCAGCGTCGCCCCCACGGCCGGGGTCTCGGCCACGTCCCCCACACCGTCGGCCAGCCAGGAGTCCCGCCCGGCCCCGGGAGCTGCGGCGCCGAAGCCGGCCGCCGCCTCCGCCGTCAAGCCCGCCCCCGGAACTGCCACGGCCGGGCCCGTAGACGTCGCAGCGGAAGCCGCCCCCGCAGCCGTCGCACCGGCCGCACCTGCCGCCGTCGCACCTGCTCCGCAGGCGGCTGCTGCGGCACCGGTTCCCGCGCCCGTTACCGCCCAGGCCGACGTCGCCGCCACCGGCGACGGTTCGCAGGCCGCCGCCGTCCGGGGCTGGGGTGCGGTTGTGGCCGGCGACGAGTTCTCCAAGGCCGGCGCCCCGGACTCCACCAAATGGAGCGTCTTCAAGGGGACCGGACACGCCGGCAAGGGCGTCCGGAGCCCGCAGGCGTGGTCGGTTGCCAACGGCGTGGCGACCGTCAGCGGCGACTCGGCCGGCACCACGGGCGGCATGTCAGCCAAGTTCGCGCAGCAGAAATACGGCAAGTGGGAAACCCGCATGCGGACCAACGCCCGCGACCCGAAGTACCACCCGGTCCTGATCCTGTGGCCCAACAACAACGCCTCGCCCAACTGCGCCGAGATCGACTACGCCGAGGGCAGCACCAATACCGCCCAGATCAAGTTCTTCCTGCACTATGCCTGCGGCGGATCCAGCTTCCAGACCACGGCGGCCAAGACCATCGACACCACGCAGTGGCACAACTATGCCGTGGAGTGGACCCCGGCCGGCATCACCGGCTACATCGACGGCGTGAAGACCTTCTCGGACACCAACCCGGCGCACCTGCCCTCCGTGGGCATGCACCAGACGCTGCAGCTGGACTGGTTCCCCGACGGCTCGGCGACCAAACCGTCGCAGATGCAGATTGACTGGGTGCGCGTCTACAAGTAGCCGCCGCTCCTGCCGGCAGCCCCGTTCCCCTTCGGGCGCGGGGCTGTCCTGCCTTCTGCCGCGCCTGTCCCAGGATTGAGTCAGGCACGCTGCAGCTCCCGGACGGCCACGGCGGAGACCAGCATCGACCCGGCCGCGGTCACGGCATCGACGACCGGGACGCCGAGGCGGCCGCGAAGCACCTCCGCCATGCCGATGCTGCTCAGGCCCGTGCTGGCCTGGACAATGACGTCGGCGCCGGCCTCGACCAGCATGTGGGCCGCGGCGAGGGCGTCGAAAATCCCGGCAGGCATCAGGAAGGCATCAGGCGTTTCGACCCGTCCTGCGCCGTCGATGAGCAGCATGCGCTCGCCCAGCGTGGCCGAAATCGGACCCGGCACGTGGGCCCCGAGTCCGAGGACTCCGATCCGGCCGCCGAACGTCAGTGCCGCAGCCGCCGCCGCGGAGCCCGCCCCGATGACCGGAATGTCGACGGCGGCACGGGTTTCGGCCAGGCCGGGATCCGACGCGCAACTGATGATCAGGGCATCGGCGTCGCCGGCCATTTCCCGGGCCAGCTGAACTACCTTGGGCGCCGCAGCTTCCAGGGACGCCTGGTCATGTACGCCGGATGGCTGGTCCGGAATGCAACGGGAGGTCACGGTAAATCCGAAGGCTTCCTGCAGGAGCTTCCCGTGGGCGTGAAGGAGGCGGCGGTCGGAGGTCGTCATTACCCGGATTAGTCCAACGTGCATGACATCTCACCTTTCCGAACGGATTCCTTGGCAGGAGGCTACCGTGTGAGTGTTTCGGTGACTTTGCGGGCAGATGACCACTGGACGCCCCCGTCTGGCACGGGGGACGCACCGCCGGAGGTGCTGGGACGCGAGCTGAACACCCCGGAGCCGTAACCTGCGCATCACCTTGGCAAAAACTTCGCCGTCGTTAAGGTTGTGTGCCCGGCGCCGTTGTATGGTGTGTCACGGTGGTCCGCCTTTGGATCCGGGGCAAACACCCGGGATGGGGGGAAGGCGGATGACCGGTTCCGGGCTCAGCCGGAACGATGATCAAAGGAATAGCCCATGTCGGTGGAGCCGTCGTCCCCTCCCGGACGCCTCGAGGAACAGGAACACGTTGACTTGGCATCCGGCCCTGGATACGCCGCCGATGCTGCCGGAATCCGACATCAAGCCGCCAGGATTATCGAAGCCGTCCTGGCCGACACCGCGCCGGAGCATGCCCGCGCCAGGGATCTTCTCCGCCAGCAGATTGCTGCGCACCCCGGGCACCCGGAACGGGCGCTGGTCGAACACCTCGCCGCGCTAAAAGCTGTGCCCGGACCGGACTACGGGATGCCTGGCGCGGCAGACATGGCCGGGCCGAGCGGCCACTCCGCGCAATAGTCCGGCCCCGGAGCCTGCCGGTACCGGAGCCTACTTGTAGACCCGGATCCAGTCGAGCTGCATCTGGCTTGGATTGGTGGGGTTTCCGTTGGGAAACCAGTCGAGCTGCACCGACTGGTGCATCCCCACAGTGGGCTGGTGCGCCGGGTTGGTGTCGCTGAACCACAGCATCCCGTCGAGGTAGCCCTTGATCCCGGCAGGAGTCCACTCCAGGGCATAGTTGTGCCACTGGGTGGTGTCCAGGGTCCGTGCCGCCCGCGTCTGGAAGTTCGGGCCTTTGCAGGCGTGGTGCAGGTTGAACTTGATTTTGGTGGTGTCCGCGGTGCCTTCCGCGTAGTCGATTTCGGCGCAGGTGGGCGAGATGTTGTTGTTCGGCCAGAGCATCACGACCGGGTGATATTGCGTATCCCGCGCGTTGGTCCTCATCCTGGCTTCCCAGCGGCCGTACTTTTGCTGGGCAAACCTGGCTGACATGCCGCCGGTGGTGCCCTTGGCATCGCCGCTGACGGTCACCACGCCGCCGGCTACCGCCCAGGCCTTCGGACTCCGGACACCCTTGCCCGAATGCCCCGGACCGTCATAGACCTTCCACCTGGCGGGGTCGGGCGCCCCGGTGTAGTTGAACTCATCGCCGGCCAGCACTGGCCCCCAGCCGCGGACGACGGCGGCCTGGACCCCGTCGGATACCGCCGTCACGGCATCCGACCGTTCGAGGGCGGGGGCCGCACCGCACCCGCTAAGTGCCAAGGAGCCTGCCGCGGCGAGCGCCGCGGCCCTGCGCTTCGTAAACATCGGGTTCTCCTGTGCTCTTGAGTTCGTGCCGGACGGCGGTCCCGGCACTCAGCCGGTCGGGTCCGCGGGCTGATCCGGGAGCCGGCCCGCCAGCAGCCGGACGGTCTCGGCGATGCCAACGTCCTCACGTTCAAGCTCTTCCATGTACAGCCGGCCGCCCGTGATGAGTCCGTCGCGGATCTCGAAGATCGTCACGCCGCGCATGTCGAAGGGCTGCCCGTCCGTGCGGGTGCCGGCCCAGGTCCATTCACTCCAAACGGTGTCGCCGTGGTCCACCGATTGGACTGCCTCTGCGTGAAAGTCCGGAATCCCGGCGAACATGGCGGCCCAGTTCGCGTGCATCTGTGCCCGTCCCACAAAGGCCCTGGCGGGGTGGGCCGGCTGCACGCTTTCGTAGGAGTCGTGGAACAGCGCGGCTGCTGCCTCGAGGTCGTGGTCATTGAGCGCCGTCAGCAGGCGCTGGATAACTTCGCTCATCGATCACTCCTCGGTGCGGCGTCAACGTCAAATCTACGCCGCGGCCCCGCAAGCCTCCAGACCTGGCCGCCCCCAGGTTCCGAACTGATCTGCAGGCGGGGACATCGTGCGCGCCGGTGGCGTTAGTCCAGTAAATCGAGGACCCGTTGGGCACCACTTGGGCCCCCGGCCGGCGCGCCGATGCAACGGGCTGGAAGTCTCTGGTCCGATGACCGGGACCGCGCCTAAACTCTACTCACTCGCTTGTCCTCCGCGTCCTCAAAGGAGAGTTCCGTGAGCACTGCATCCCCGTTCCATCCGCTGGATCCACTCGGCCCGGAGGAGTTCCGCTCGGCCGCCGCACTGCTGGCCAGTGCCCATGGCGTCTCAGCGCCCGCCTGGCGGTTGACGGCCGTTGAGCTGATCGAACCGGACAAGGCCGCCGTCGCCGCCTTCGAGTCCGATCCCGCGGGGCCGGTTCCGGAGCGCGTTGTGGGGGTGAACTGTTTCGAACGGGCCTCAAACGCCGTCTACCAGGCACGTCTGTCGCTGACCCGCGGCGCGGTCATCTCCTTCACCCTCATGCCGGGCGTGCAGCCGAACCTGACCGTGGACGAGTGGGAGGAAGCCGATGAGGCCCTGCGCACCCATCCGGAGGTGATTGCGGCGTTGGCCAAGCGCGGCATCACGGACATGTCCCTCGTGTTCATGGACGTCTGGACCTACGGAGCCGCGGTGATCCCGGAACAGTACAGGGACCGGCGGATCGGCTGGTCGGACACCTGGCTCCGGGCCAGCGCCGGCGCGAATCCCTATGCCGGCCCGGTCAACGGGCTGCACTGCATCATTGACGTCAATTCGATGGAACTTCTGGAGATCGAGGACGCCGTCGCGGTCGAGCCGCCGGACATCATGGGTGAATACGTGCCCGCGATGATCCCGGAGCGGATCCGAAACGCCAGCACGCGCGAGGAGCTCAAACCCCTGCAGATTGTCCAGCCGGAAGGAGTTTCCTTCAACCTGGACGGCAACCGGCTCAGGTGGCAGAACTGGTCCATGCGGATCGGGTTCAACTACCGCGAAGGCATGACGATCCACCGGGTCAGCTACCGTGACGGCGGCCGTGAGCGGCCGATCGCCAACCGCCTGTCTTTCGCCGAGATGGCTGTCCCCTACCGCGATCCCGGCGTCGATCATTACCGCCGCACCGCGTTCGACGTCGGCGAATGGGGTCTCGGGTTCATGACGACGTCGCTGGAACTGGGTTGCGACTGCCTCGGCGAAGTCCGGTACCTGGATGCCGTGATGCACAATTCGGCGGGCGAGCCGTACACCATCAAGAATGCGATCTGCATTCACGAAGAGGACGCCGCGGTGCTGTGGAAGCACATGGACCACAACGGCAGCACGGAGGTGCGCCGGATGCGCCGGCTGGTGGTGTCCTTCCATGTGACTGTGGCCAACTATGAGTACCTCGTCTACTGGCGTTTCTACCAGGACGGCAACATCGAGTGCGAGGTCCGCGCCACCGGCATCATGGTGGTGACACGGTTTGCGGAGGGCCAGGACCACCCCTGCGGAACACTCGTGGACGACCGGACCTACGCGCCGTTCCACCAGCACTTCCTGGTGGCCCGGATGGACCTGGATATCGACGGCCCCGCCAACACCGTCTACCGCTCGGAAACGGAAATGGTGCCTATGGGCCCGGACAACCCCTACGGACTGGCCCTGCATCAGACGAAGACCCCCATCACCATTGAGGGGCCCGACGACTACAACTGGGAGACCCAGCGGTCCTGGGTGGTGGCCAACGACAACTCCAGGAACGGGCTCGGCACCCCGGTGTCCTACAAGCTCGTGCCCAGCGGGACGTTCCCGTCATTTTTTGATCCGAGCTCCCCGATTTTCCAGCGCGCGGAGGTGATCGGCCATACCGTGTGGGTGACCCCGAACCATGCCGAGGAGCGCTGGCCCGCCGGGGAATTCGTCAATCAGGGCGGGGGCGGGCTGGGCATGCCCGAATGGGTGCGCCAGGGACGCTCAGTGGAGAACACCGACGTCGTCCTCTGGTATACGTTCGGCATCCACCACATCACCCGGCCGGAAGAATGGCCCGTGATGCCGGTCGACACGGTCGCCTTCTGGCTCAAGCCGGTAGGGTTCTTCGACCGGAATCCTTCCCTGGACGTCCAGCCGACGGAATCCGACCACTGCCACTGAACCTGCTTCCACTAAAGCCGCCTGCGGGGGCCCGGCTTATTCTGTGCCGGACGTTGCTTCCGCGTCTGGCGCGCCGTTCCCGGAAGCGTCCGCTGACTTGAGCTTGCGGCGCTTGCGGCGGCGCCAGACAATCAGCAGGCCCAGCAGGACGATGGGGACCAGCACCCAGCCGCCGATGTCGAGGGCGTCGCCAAGGGCGTGAGCCAGGGCCCCGGCCAGGTAGGCCAGGACGCTGAGGCTCGCGACCCAGGCGATGGACCCGATGATGGTCCACAGCGCGAACTTCGGCCACGCCATCTTGGCCGCCCCCGCGGCAATGGCGCCCCAGAGCCGGACGACTATGACCCAGCGGCCAAAGAACAAGGCCGTGCCGCCGTGCCGTTCGAAGAACGACTCCATTTGGACGATGCGTTTTTCGTCGGCGTGGAAGCGTTTCGCGAGCTTCAACATCAGCGGACGGCCTCCCGCCCGCCCCAGAATGTAGCCGATGGTGCTCCCGAGCATGGCACCGAGGCTGCCGACGGCGATCACGGCGGCAAGGTTCAAGTCGCCGTGGCGGGCCGAGGCGTAGGCCCCCAGCAGCACCGCCACGGCGGGAAGCGGCACACCGGCGCATTGGGCCAGTACGATCACGAAGACGCCGAAGTAATACGCCCAGTCGTCCGCAGCCACCGCCTCCGCGGCGGCGAGGGCCGCCCAGCCGAGCGCCAGGGCGCGGAGAGCAACTAATCCGGTCATCGCTCACCCCTCACTCCGCTACTGTCGAAACGACACCGGGATGGCCCTTGTCTACCCCCGCAGCCCGGCCGCGTCAAGAGAACGCCACGGCAAAGCCGGGCCACCGGGGCCTAAGCCTGCGCGCGGTCCAGGCCTTTGGCGTAGGCGGCCTGCCCGACGTGCTGGAGGCAATCGGCGATTATGCTCACCAGCCGCACCCCGAGCGTGACAGGCGGGTTCCAGCGGGTATCGACGATGCGGTCAAAGTCCTCGTCAGCCAGGGTTTCCAGGAACCCGACGGTCTGTCGATGGACGGCGTCGTAGTACTCAAGCAGCAGGTCCCGAGGTGCCCGCACGGCGTCGACCTGGGCGCTCGAGTGCCCGTAGCCGGTGTCGCGTTCGGGCAGCGGCAGGTTGAATCTGCCGGCAAACCCCTGCGAGGTCCACACCTGCGGCAAACCGGCGGCGGACGCCACCTGGGCGTCCTCGACCCGGCCCAGGTGCCAGATCAGCCACGCCATGGAGTTGCCGTTGCCGGCGGGCCGCCGGGCCAGGGTGTCGCCGTCGGCCCCCTGGAGCGCGGCGGCCACGGTCTCATGGATCCGGCCGAATGCGTCCAGCAGCAGTTCGTTGGAATTCATCGCGTCCCCTCACGGTGCGTCTGCGTTGGCGTCGTCGCCGGGACCCATGCTTGCACGCAGACCCGCCATCCGGATAGGGCGCCGGTTCCACGTGCTGACACTGGCCAGCCCCGCGGCGGCCCCCGAACTCAGGACAACGGCACCCAGCCACATCGACACCGGCCACCCGATCCCGGCCAGCAGGGCAATGCCGACGAGTTGGCCCGTCCAGACGGACGCCGCGAGCACGGCCGTGACGGGCGGGAGCCGGTTTTCCAGCCAGTGCCCTGGCAGCCTGGCCAGCAGCACGTCGACGGCGACGGCCGCCACGGTCGCCCCCGCCGCGCCGGCGACCGCCGCCGGCCGGAACCCCGACATCGCCAGAGGCAGCCACGCCACCACGCCGACTGTCAGGGTCATGATGCCCCGCGGCGGCCGGCGGCCGGCCGAAACCGAGTACAGGAAGGGAACGACCACCAGCGCTGTCGTCACCAGGTAGCTGGCCATCCCCAGGGCCGCGGGCATCTCCGCCTGACTGTGGCCGGCGCTGCCGATCGGCGTCGGCACGTACGGTACGGCCGGCGGGACCCGTACGAACGCCGAACAATAGATCAGGAAAAACGCGCCCAGCCCGGTCAGCAGGACGACGGACAGGACAGCGGGCAGCGTCCAGTCGAAGGCGTCACCCCGGCCGGCCCGTGCGCTCCGGACACCGGTGCCGAGAATCAGGAACAGGCTGAACCCCAGCAGCAGATGGGTCGGGCTCACCAGCGCGTCGAGTGAGACCTCGATGCCGAGGATCTCGTGCCATGCCATGTCGAGCAGGCCCGCCACCCCGAAGAGCACGACGCCGATCACCGTACCCCCGTAGCCGGGCGGAACTGCTTTGGCCAGCGGTTCACCGGGCACCCGGTTCCGCCAGATCACACCCGCCGTCCAGGCGGCCGTTACGGCCAGACCCGAGTACAGGGCCGCGTGCCAGGGGGTGAAGAACGTCTCCAGCCCGGGCACGTGCAGGTGCGCCCAGCCGTCCAGGAACACGGCGAGGAGCAGCCAGATTCCCAGCAGCTGCGTCACGAGATCGCGCCGGGTGCTTGTCCCCAGGCTCCGCGGTGCTGTGTCGACCATGGCCGTTCTCCTCGCACTCCATGCCGGGGTCGGTGTCCGGGCCGGCGCCGGCGGCTGTTTGGCTGGCGGCCTGCTCCCGCGCCCGGCCGCTGCTTAAAGCTTGGACCCCACGGTCTCCGACCGCCAGTGCACAGGGGGCGGGCGGCCATCCCCGGTCGTCGGCCCCCTTTGCCGCGGTAGCCGCCTCCGGGTCAGGCTGCGCCGGTTTGCGCTGAGGCTGCCAGTGCGGAGGCGGTCTGTGCCGAGGCGGGCAGCGGGGCCGGGGTCTCCCCGGTCCCCGCGCCGGGGGCCAGGCTGCCGTCGTCCTCGTAGTGCGTGGCGTTGGCGAGGTCGCGCCCGGCAAGGTAGCCGAAGGTCAGGGCCGGCCCGAGGTTGATGCCGCCGGCCGGGTAGTGCCCGCCCATGACGGAGGCCTGGTCGTTTCCTGCGGCGTAGAGCCCGGCGATGGGCTTCCCGGCTTCATCGAGGACCCGGCCCCGCGGATCCGCGGCGAGGCCGGCGAACGTGCCAAATGATCCCGGCACGATCCTGACCGCGTAGAACGGCCCTTTCCCGAGCGGGCGCAGCGACGGGTTGGGCGTGTTCTTCGGGTCCCCGCCGTAGCGGTTGAAGGCGCTGGCGCCGCGGCCGAAGTCGGGGTCTTCGCCGTTGCGCGCATTCCGGTTGAATTCGGCGACCGTTGCGGCGAGCGTGTCCGGGTCAATGCCGCAGGCCACGGCCAGTTCCTCGAGGGTGTTGCCCTTCTTCAGGTAGCCGGAGCGCAGGTAGGGAAACAGCGGCACGGGCAGCGGTTTGGCCATGCCCAGCGGGAACTTGCGGACGAATTCGGCGTCGGCGATCTGCCATGCCTCGACGGGTTCGCCGTCCGGGGTGGCATTGAGCATGCCCTCGACGTAGTCGTAGTAGCCGTTGGCCTCGTTGACGAACCGCCGCCCGTCCGCGCGCACCCCGATGCTGCCGGGTTTGGCGCGGTCCATGATGTGCGGGAACGTCCCGGTGCGTCCGCTGCGGTACGGCACCAGCGAGACCGGGCACCACGCGGCCGGGGACGCGACGTCGGTGTCGAACCGGGCGCCCACGGCCTGGGCCATCGTGATGCCGTCGCCGGTGGTCTCCTTCGGCGCCAGCGTCCAGTGCTCGCGGCCGGTGGGAGTTTGGGGGAACAGCGCGGCGCGGCGGCCGGCGTCGTTTGGGAAGCCGCCGGCGGCCAGTACGACGCCGCGCGCGGCGTTGATCTGGAGCTCACCCTCCGGTGAGGTCACGACGGCGCCGGTCACCCTGCCGGCGGCGTCGGTCAGCAGGCGCTTGGCAGGCGTGGAGACGCGGATCTCCACGCCGAGGTCGTCGGCGGATTTCATGAGCCGGCCGGTGAGGGCGGCGCCGTTGACCAGCTGCATGTTGCGCCGGTGGGTCGCCAGGTCCAGCAGGTGCAGCCCCACGCGCCAGCCGGCGTGGATGATCCCCCGGATATTGCCCCGCGAGGCGGAGAGGAATCTGGTGAGGTCCGGCCCGGCCATGATGCCCATGCCCAGGAATGAGGTCTCGTAGAGCTGGTGGCGCATCTTGGCACGCAGTTCGGGCCTGATCCGCCGGCCGTTGAAGGGTTTGGGTCCCACCGAGCGGTGCCCGGTGCCGGCACCGGGGGTGCTGCCGTAGATGTCCTTGATGTTGGTTCCGGGAACGAACTGCAGGCTGGTCTTGGCCTGGAAGAAGCCGACCATGTGCGGGACGGCCTCCAGGAACGCCTCGACCCTGTCGTCACGGTAGTGCGTGCCGAGGCGGTGGCGCAGGTAGGTGCGGAAGAGCTCACGGCCCTCGTTGACGCCGTCGGCCTTGGCCAACGGGTTCCCCGGCGTCCAGGCCCAGCCGCCGGACCAGGACGTGGCGCCGCCGCAGACTGCGGCTTTCTCGACGACGATGACTTTCAGCCCGTGATAGGCGGCCGTGACCGCGGCGGACAGGCCGCCGGCCCCGGACCCGACCACCAGGACGTCGCAGTCCAGGTTCGGGCGGTGAGATTCGGTTTCCTGCAGTGAAGCCATGGTGTTTCTCTTTCAGTGGAAGAAGGTGTCAGAATCCAGGCGCGGCGGGGCCCCGGTGTCGAGCGCATCGACCGCGGCGACCTGCTTGGCCGACAGGGAGAAGCTGTAGACGTCCAGGTTCTCGCGCTGGCGCTCAGGGTTCGCGGACTTGGGGATGGCCACGCGGCCGTGCTGGACGTGCCAGCGCAGGACGACCTGCGCGGGCGTCTTGCCCAGGTCCCGGGCCGGGCCGGTGATGGCGGGGTGGCCGAGGAAGGCGCCGTTGCGGCCAAGCGGGCTGTAGGCCGCGGTCAGGATGCCGTGGTCCCGGTGGTAGGCAAGCTGGCCGGGCTGGCCGTGTTCCGGGTCGATCTGCACCTGGTTGAGCGGGACCTGAAGCCCGGCGCCCGCCAGGAGCTCCAGGTGGGCCGGTTTGAAGTTGGACACGCCCCAGGCCCGGATGGAGCCCTCATCCACCAGCCGCTGCAGCCCCTCGCAGGCTTCGACGAACCGCCCTTGGGCGGGGTTGGGCCAGTGCACCAGGAAGAGGTCCAGGTAGTCGGTGCCGAGCCGCTTCACGGCGTGACCGAAGGCCGCACGCACTTTGTCCCGGCCGTGCCATTCGGTATTGAACTTGGTGGTGAGGAACAGCAGGCCGCGGTCGATGCCGCTGCGCCGGATCCCCTCCCCCACGGCGGCCTCGTTGGCGTAGTTCTCGGCCGTGTCGATGTGCCGGTAGCCGTTGCGGATCGCCTGGGCCACCGCCGCTGCGGCATCCTCGCCGGTCAGGGGCCAGGTTCCCAGCCCGATGAGCGGGATCCGGACGCCGGGGGTGAATTCCGCCGTCGTGGTGTCTTCACTGGTCATCGGGGGCCGGCTTCCTGGAGGTTTTCCGCGTCCCGGAGTGCGTCGGCGGCGACCAGCACCGCGTCGACTCCGGATTTGAGCCGGCGGGCCCAGCCGAGTTCGCCGAGTTCAGCCACCCGCCGGTCCGACGGCGTTTCCGCGCTCACCGGGAGTCCCTCGGGGAGAATGGTGACGACGGCGGCGAGGTCGAAGTCGCCCTCGCCGGGGACCTCGCGCTCCGAGCGTGATTCGGTGACGAGGTCCTCGCGGCTGGACGGCCGCCGGGCCGGGCCGTCACACAGCTGCAGGAGCGGCACCAGGCCGGCGTTGTCCCGCAGCTCGTCCCACTGCCCTGGGTCCGTCCCGCTGCTGTCCGGGCCCCGGAAGCGGTTGAAGTGCAGGGTGTCCACCACGATCCTGCAGCCGGCCTGCCGGGCGATGTCTGCGGCCTGGGCGATCGAGGCTATGGGCTGGTAGGAGATCGCCTCAAGGGTGGGCATGATCCCGAAGCCGCGTCCGTCCTCGGTCATCCGGGCGAGGGTGTGGACCAGCCGGGCGCTGTCCGGGTCGGCGGCCGCAACCGTCAGGGATCCGGCGCCCAGGGCCTGGCCGGCTTCCATCATCCGCAGCCAGGCCTCCTGCTGGTCGGTGCCGTCCAGCAGGAGGAATTCGATGTCGCGGACGCTCACCCCGGTGTCCCGCATCCGGGCGAGGGTTTCCCGCAGCATCGGCGCGCCCGGCTGGAGATCGTACGGCCGTTCCGCGGCAGTGACGGGACGGACGCGCGCGCCAATGAAATCAAAGCCTGCTTCCGCCGCGATGCCGAGCAGTTGCGGCGGAGTGGTGTTCAGGAGGGACAGCTGGGCGAGCCCCACTGCGGGTCGGACGGTGCCGGTCATGATGCTGCTCCGTTCAGGCTCATCGTCGTGGTGTCCGGGGTTGCAGCTGCCAGTCGCGCGGCAATGCGCTGGGCCGCGTCGTAGCCGCTCTTTACGGCGTTGGAGGCGATCGCCGGGGTCTGGTCCACAACGGTGCCGGCCAGGGTCACGGGCACCCCGGCTGCGGCGCTGAGCTGCGCGTCCCGGACGTCCGCCGGGACCGAGGGGTCCAGCGGGAGCGCCGACCGGGAGACCAGGAGAGGTCCGGGCGCGTCCAACCATTCGCCTCCGGGCGGAAGGCCCGGGCCGCTGATCCGCACCCGGGCGCCGTCGTACTCCTCGATGGCCGCACCGAGCCGGATCCGCACCCGGGGGTTGGCTTCCAGCCGCGGGACGGCCAGGATCTTGGCGCGGCGGCCCGATTCGGGCGCTATGACCTTCTGGGGGCCGACCAGCAGCACGGCCGTCCCGCGGTCGGCCAGGGTATCCGCCACGCTCATGGCGACGGAGTCGGCGCCCCAGATGGTCACGGCCCCGGGGCCCGCGCCGCCGTCGAGGATTTCCGGGTGGACCGAGAGCCACGCGCGCACGTCGACGACGTTCGGGTCATCATCGCCGGGGAAGCCGGCGGCCGGCCGGGTACCGCCGGTCGCGATCACGACGGCGTCCGCCGCGGTATCCCGGACGAGGTCTCCGAGGGAGCCGGTGTCCACGCGCGTGCCGGTGCGGACGTCAACACCCAGCCGGGCGTTCTCCGCAGCCGACCACTCGGCGAACCGGTGGAAGTCCGGCGTGGACTTCATCCGCTCGGCGAGGGCGAACTGCCCGCCCGGGCGGGCGCCGTCGTCGACCACGGTCACGTCGGCGCCGGCCTCGGCGAGTTCACGGGCGGCGGTGAGGCCGGCGGGACCGGCCCCCACCACCACGACGCGGGAACGCTCACGGACGGCGGGCGTCGGGACGGGGAGGCGGGAACGGCCCACGGCGGGGTTGACGGTGCACGTCACCTGGCCGAGGCCGAGGTTGTCGATGCAGACGTTGCAGGCAATGCACGGCCGGTACCGTCCACCGTGCAGGACGCCGTCGGCGAAGGCCGGGTCGGCGTGAATGGCACGGGCAAGGCTGACGAAATCGCAGGTCCCCTCGCGGAGGACCTCCTCGATGATCTCCGGGGAGTTGAGCCGGCCGGCCATGCCCAGCGGCAGCCCGAACCGGCGGTAGGCCGTGGCGTAGCCGGCCAGGATGCCGGGCTTCCATTCGCCGGACTGCACGATCCATTCGCCGGCCTCGTAGCTGCCGGCGGACAGGTCCAGGAAGTCCAGGTGCTCCAGGTGGGCCTTGGCGATGATATCCACCTGCTGTTCGGCGCTGATGCCCCCGGCCGGGCCTTCCACCACGGAGACGCGCAGGCCCACGATCGTGTCCGGGACCGCGGCCCGGACGGCATCGATGACGAGGTTCATGAAGTGTTCGGGCGCGGCGAACTCATCGGTGCGGTGGTTGGACAGGGGCGACATGAACTGGTGGATCAGGTAGCCGTGGGCGCCGTGGATGGTGATGACGTCGACGCCTGCCTGCGCGGCCCGGCGGGCAGCCTGGGCATAGGCATCCACGAGCTCGTGGCACTCGGCGGCGGTGAGTTCCCGCGGCACCTCGCCGCCCGCCGTCGCGCACGGCACCGGCGACGGCGCCAGGTTCTTGAACCCGGACACGGCGGCCTGCGCGGTGCGTCCGCCGTGGTTGAGTTCGACGGCGGCGAGCGCGCCTTCGGCGTGCAGGGCGTCGGTGAGCCGGCGCAGGCCGGGAATCATGGCGTCCGTGTGCAGGCCCAACTGGTGGGTTCGGCCCTTGCCGTCGGCACGGACGAAGGTGGCTTCGGTGGTGACCAGCCCGAGTCCTGACTTGGCCCGGGTGACGAGGTAGTCGATGTATTGCTCCGTGATGGCGCCTTCGGTGGTGCCGTAGTTGCGTTCCATGGGGGCGGAGGCGAGCCGGTTGCGGAGGACCTTCGGGGTGCGGCCGTTGCGGCCCAGGGGCAGGGGCTGCGCGGCCAGGGCCGGGGCGCTCAGGGTGTGGGCCGCGCGGGGGGTGTTGTGTTCCATGGTGTTCCTTAGCCGGCTGCCGGTGCCGGAGTCTGAAGTTTGGCTGGGAAAAGGGGCCGGCCGTCCACCGGTGCGTCGAAACGCACCGGGAGCCCGGTCCGCGATGACTCATAGACGGCGAGGAGGATCCGGAGGGCTTTGGTGGCGTCGTGGCCAGTGATCGCGGGGTCGGTGCCGTCGCGGAGGGCCTGCACGAAGTCGCGGACCTGGGTGGTGTGGTGCGGGATGAGCTGGCCGTTGATGGCGGAGAGGTCCACGTTGGGTTCGACGCCGGCGGGGTAGGCCGCCTCGGCGTCGATGGTTTCCGCCACGGCCCACAAGTCCACGCGGGCGTCGCTGCCCTCCGGGAATTCGGTGAGCGAGGCGGAGGCGCCCGTCTCCCCCGTGATGCGGAGCTGCACACCGAGGCTCGGGGACACCGCCGTCGAGGCTTCCAGGGTGGCCATCGCGCCGGAGGCAAATGTGATGACGGCGGTGGCGGAATCCTCCACCTCGATGTAGGCGCCGTGCGTGTAAGTGTTGATCCTGCCGTAGACCTCGGCGACGTCCCCCATGAACCACTGGAGCAGGTCGATGTAGTGGATGGCCTGGGTCATCAGCACCCCGCCGCCGTCGCTGGCCCAGGTGCCCCGCCAGGCGTCGCGGGAGTAGTACCCGGGCTCGCGGTGCAGCATCACGGAGCACTGGCCGAGGACGGGCGCACCGAGCGTGCCGTCGTCGATGGCGGCCCGGATGCGCTGCGCCGCGGACCAGAAGCGCCGCTGGAACAGGACGCCCAGCTTCACCCCTGCGCGCTCGCAGGCCGACACCATGCGCTGCGCGGAGGCAAGGTCGATCGCGATCGGCTTCTCGCAGAGCACGTGGACCCCGGCTGCGGCGGCCTGCAACACCACGTCTTCGTGGGTGGGGTGCGGCGTGCAGACGGACACAAGGTCCAGGCCCAGGTCCACCAACTCCCCCACCGTGGCGACGGCCGCCGGGACATCCCAGGCGGCCGCGGTGGCGCGCGCCCGGTCAAGGTCGACGTCGCACACTCCCGCAATCGTGACGTCATCGAGGGCTCGGAAGGCTTCCAGATGGTTGCCGGAGATGGCGCCGCAGCCGGCTATTCCGACGCGGAGGGTGCGGGAGGTGGTGGCCGGCTGTGGCATGGCTGGCGGGGTGGTGGCTGGCGGGGTGGTCACGTGGGGATGTCTTTCTGCTGCGTGGTCTGGAAGGTGTTGGGGTCGGGGCTAGTACGTGGCGCGGCCGCCGGAGAGGTCGAACACGAATCCGGTGGTGTAGGAGGCCGCGGGGGAAACGATGAACTCGATGAGTGCGGCGGCTTCTTCGGGGGTGCCGAAACGCCCCATCGGGATTTTGGCCGCTTGCGCCGCCTGCTGTTCCGCCGGAACTTCCTGGAACAGCGGCGTCACGACATTGCCGGGGGCCAGGGCATTCACGGTGACGCCGGTGAGGGCGAATTCCTTGGCCAGGGACTTGACCAGGCCCAGGATGCCGGCCTTGCTGGCCGAGTAGGCCGGCATGTTGATCACGCCTTCCTTGCCTGCCGTGGACGACATATGGACGAGCCGCCCGTAGCCCGCGGCCGCCATGACGGGCAGCACGGCCCGGGAGACGGCGAACGCTCCGGTCAGGTTGACCGCCAGGATGCGTTCGAAGTCGTCGACCGATGTGGCTGCGGCCGGGGCCACCGGCCCGAGGACGCCGGCGCAGTTCACCACCGCGTCGAGGCCGCCCAGGGCCCGGACAGCGTCGGTCACGGCCGAGTGCACCGACCCGGCGTCCGTGACGTCCATCGTGAGGGACCTGCCCATCGGTCCGGAGGTCCCCGCGTGCCCGCCGGGCCAGCGCGCGGACGGCAGGTCGGCCCCGACGACGGCGGCACCGGAAGCCCGGAGGCGTTCCGCCGTCGCCTGGCCGATGCCGCTCGCCGCGCCGATGACGAGGCAGCGGGACTCGGCGATCGTCTCCGGCACCGGATTCATGCGCGGACCGCGTCCCGGAAGTGGGCCAGCATGCGCGCGGCGTCGGGGCGGACGCCGGTGAAGAGTTCGAAGGCCGCGGCGGCCTGGCCCACCACCATGCGTCCGCCGTCGAGCACCGCGCAGCCCCGGTCCCGGGCGGCCCGGATCAGCGGGGTGTCCAGCGGCCGGTAGATGACGTCGGCGACCCAGAGCCCGGAGTGGAGGTACCCGGCGTCCACCGGAAGGCCCGGATGGCCGCTCATGCCGATCGGCGTCGTATTCACCAGCCCGTCGGCCTCGCGGACGTATGGTGCGAGGGCGTCCGTGCCGGTCACGGTCACCTCGCTGTGTGGGAAGTGCGGGGCCAGCCGCGCGGCGAGGCCCTCGGCCCGGGCCGGATCGATGTCGGCGATCACCAGGTGCCTGGCGCCGGACCGCAGCAGCCCGAAGGCTACCGCCGCTCCCGCCCCGCCGGCGCCGATCTGGAGCACGAGGTCCGTGGCGGCGCCGGGGAGGCCGGCCCGGAAGCCGCCGATGAAGCCGGTGTGGTCAGTGTTGTGCCCGACGGCCGCACCGCCGTGGAAGGTGATGGTGTTGACGGCGCCCAGGATCCGGGCCTCGGGTGAGAGATCATCCAGGCCGTCCTGGACCAGTTGCTTGCTGGGGTGGGTGACGTTGAGCCCGTCGTAGCCGAGGTCAGCTGCGCTGCGGACCAGCGCGGCGGACCGCGTGGCGTCCCTAGCGAGGGCGTCGAGGTCGATCACGCGGTAGGTGTAGGAGAGCCCGAGGCGACCGGCTTCGGCCTCGTGCAGGCCGGGCGTCAGCGATCCGCCGATGCCGGCTCCGAGCAGGCCGACGACGAACCGGTGGCAGAGATCGGCAACCCGGGGTTCAAACACCCCCCTGGTGTCCACGGTCTGGACGCTCATACCCGTGCCTCTTCGGACTGGACAGCGGCAGCCCCGGCCGACGACGGCGCCTGGAGCGCCGAGCGGGTCTTCTTCAGTCCCAGCCGGGCAGTCGGCGTCCTGAACGTTTCCGGTCCCGTGAGGGTTGCGATCGCCGAGATGAGGCACGCCACGGCCGCGAATGTGGCCACCGGGATCCAGTTGGCTTTGTTGCCGCCCATGAGGAGTTCGGAGATCGCCGGGGCAAACCCGGCCAGCAGCAGGCCGAACATGAGGCTGATGGCCATCCCCGAGTAGCGGACCTTGACCGGGAACTGTTCCGGGAAGTAGGCGGGATAGATCGCGTTGGCGCCGGTGTAGGCAACGCCGATCAGCAGGATCCCGGTCAGGAAGATCAAGGGAAGGTTCGCGGCTGACAGGGCGGTGAAGAAGACGTAGATCATGACGATCTGCAGCACCAGGCCTGTGAGGAAGACGGGCTTGCGGCCGATCCGGTCGGACAGGATGCCGGCCAGGGGGCCCATGGCGACGGCCGTGAGGTTGGCCACGGCGATGACCGTCAGCATCATGCCCTTGTCGACACCGACCACCGTGGTGGCGTACGAGAGGGCGAAGACGTTGATGATCGTGTTGATGATGGTGAACAGGGACATCGCCGTGATCCGCAGCACCGTGACCCAGTGGTGGCGGAACAGGGTCAGGAGGGGCACCTTGACCACTTCGTCGTTGTCCTTGACCTCTTCAAAGACCGGCGGCTCTTCGAGCAGGCGGCGGAGCACGAAGGCGATGACGGTCACGACGGCGCTCGCGAGGAACGGGATGCGCCAGCCCCAGGCAAGGAGCTGCTCCTCGGGCATGGAGGCCACGGGAATGAAGACCAGGGTGGAGAGCACGATCCCGAACATGATGCCGCTCATCGTCCAGCTCGTGTAGAAGGCGCGCCTGGTGTCCGGGGCGTGCTCGAGCGTGAGCGAACTCGAACCGGGCGATTCGCCGCCGGCGGACAGTCCCTGCAGCAGCCGGAGGGCGACGATCAGGACGGGTGCGGCCATGCCGATCTGGCTGTAGGTGGGAAGACAGCCGATCAGGAACGTCGAGGTGCCCATCAGCAGCAGGGTGAACAGCAGGATCTTCTTGCGCCCGAACTTGTCGCCCAGGTGACCGCAGATTACGGCCCCGAGCGGGCGGGCGACGTAGGCGACGCCGACCGTCGCAAAGGACAACAGCATCGATGACGGGCCCGGGGCGAAGAACAGCTTCCCGAAGATCAGCGCGGCCGCTGAGCCGAAGATGAAGAAGTCGTAGTACTCGAGTGCGCTTCCGACAAACCCGGAGACCGCCGCGATCTTGGCGTTGTTCCGGGGACGTGCTGACGCCGATGTCGACATTGACATGGTGTTCCCTTCATGTGAGCGGGAACCGTGGCCGTGCTGCCCCTAAGGTCGGCAGTTTCGCGGATCGGTTCCGCCGCTTGTGCGGCTCATCCACAAGTGTGAGGCGTGGCACTGTGTAAGTCCACGACAGAAATGGTCTATCACTATGTGGATATGAGTCTCAATCGGGTGCGCGGTGGAACTTGTTCAGCCGAGCCCGTCGGGGAAGATCTCTTCGACGACGGCGAGGACTGCCGCCAGGACGGCGGAATCGTTTTCAGAGGACCAGGCAATCGCGTGGTTCATGTAATGCGGCGGGTTTTCGAGGGCCACGTAGGTGGCGCCCGACGGAATGATGGTCGCAATGCCGCTGCTCATGAGCGTGACGCCGACGCCCGCGGCGACGAACGTCAGGACCATGTACGGATCAGACAGTTCCTGCACCACCCGCGGACGAAACCCTGCCGCCATGCAGGACGCGAGCAGCACTTCCGTCATGGAGGACGAGCCGTCCATCGGAGGAGAGATGAAGTCGTCCCCCGCGAGGCTCTGCAACGGTATGGACCCCTCGCGGGCCAGCGGGTGATCCAGCGGGAGCACCGCCCCGATTTCCTCGCGGGCCACCAGCCTGGCCGTGACCGAGGGGACCGGTTTATCGGGCAGGCCGACAAACGCGAGGTCAAGGGTGCCGTTCGCAACGCTTGCAAGCCCATCCGCGGTTCGCACCCTGCTGGTCAGTTCCAGCGCGAGATCGGGGTAACGCCGCCGCAGCGCCCGGGTCAGCGGCGGCAGGGTCAGATGGTTCACCGCCCCGGAGAATCCGATCCGGAAGGTGCCCCGGATGCCCGCGATCTCCGCCTGGGCCGCCTCACGGGCAAGGCGCATCTCCTGCAGCACGCGGTACGCGCGCGGAAGGAGGGCGTGGCCGGCGGGCGTGAGGGCCACGCTGCGCGTGTTCCGTTCGAAGAGCCGCGCCCCGAGGTCGGCCTCGAGCTTGCGGATAGTCTGGCTCAATGGGGATTGGGACGTGTGCAGGCGCACCGCGGCGCGGCCAAAGTGGAGTTCCTCGGCAACCGCAACGAACGCTTCAAGCCATCGGATTTCGGTCATGTCACGTCCTTATTCGGCTCCACGGCGCCGTGGATAATGTTTCGAATCAAAATAATAGTAGGGCCACTGAAATCAGTTCGAGGCTTATCGCGGGGCCGACCCGGACCACCCGGTTCGGGTGACGCGCCCGGCCGCGGAGCGGTCCTAGGGTCGGAATATGGGACTTTTACGGCACCGGCACGACGAACCCGCAGCCACGCGCTTTCAGATGCGGGAAAAACTGTTGTCGATCGGGGATGACTTCTGGATCGAAAATGACCAGGGCCAGCGCGCCTACAAGGTCAACGGCAAGGCGGTCAGGATCCGGGACACATTCGTTTTGGAGGACGCCTCCGGAAACGAGGTGGCGCGCATCCAGGAGCGCAAACTCTCGGTCCGGGACAAGGTCGACATCGAGCGCGGCGGCGGTACCGCTGCCACGGTCCACAAGGCGTTGATCGGGCTCCGGGACCGCTTCTCCATCGACGTGGCCGGCGGGGCCGACCTGAAGGCGCACGGCAACATCACCGACCACGAGTACGAGATCGAGCGCGACGGCCACACCGTCGCGACGATTTCGAAGAAGTGGTTCCGCGTCCGCGAATCCTATGGCGTCGAAGTCGCGGACGGCGAGGACATCCCGCTCGTCCTGGCGATCACCGTAGCCATCGACTCAATGACCTGAGCCCAATAGCCTGGACCCGGTGACCTGATCCGTGGTCAGAACAGGTGCGCCAGCTCCTCATTGACCTCGTCCTGGTCGAAGTCGTGGGGGTCCAGCGCATCGCCGGGCAGCATGCCCAGCCACTCACGGTATTCCTTGTGGTCCGCGTGGCGTGGATCGTTGACCGCCTGGACGATGTTTGACCAGCCCCACGTCCCGCCGCTGTCCTCCGCAGGCGGTGCGCCGCGGCCGGCGGTGCACCGCGGGAGTTGCCCGCCGTCGTCGTCCCCGGCCAGAATCTTCTCCACCTTGATGCCGTGTACCCAGTTGTCGCCGAAATCATAGGTGTACGTCATGGTGCTGCCCACGGCCGGCAGCAGGTCCCCGACCGTCACCGTCGATTCGTCCCGGGCGGCTTCGCCGTAGAATTCTGCCTCGCCGTCCGGATTCACCGGTGCGTATGCAGGGCCGCGGGACCCGCCGATCCTGAACTCGTGCAGGTGGTAACCCAGCCACCCGAACAGGGCCTGGATCACCTCATGAAACTGCGGGAGCGGCATGCCGGAAGGAACGAGAACCCGCCGCCAGATGGGCGGCTTGGATCCGTTGAGCAGTATTCTCAACTGAAGCACGGGCGTCCCGGCCCAGGACGCGCCCGGCAGCCGGTGTTCATCCCCGGCGTCAGGCGCCGGCGCGAGACCCAGTCCGGCGAGCACCCACTCGTCATCAAAGACATTCGCCACGCAGCGGATCAGGGCAGGCGGGACGCGGAAGTGCGTGTCGATAGTCAGCAATCCGAGGTCGGCGAGCCCGTTGAGCCGGTCCACGGCCATGTCGGTGAACAGCCGCGTCATGGCCTTTTCCTCGGCCGGAGCCGCGTCAGGGGCGGCCAGCACACGTTCGAGCAACGGCGGATCGTCCGTTGCCGCCGCGATGAGGATCGATGCCTGCAGTCCGGCGACAATTCTTTCCCATGGCTGCTCGGGATCGTAGTCAAGTACCGCCGACATCAGGAAGCTGTCCACGAAGAACACCAGCTCCTCCAGCCGCTCCGACGGCCCGCCGGCCAGGAAGGCGTCGACCCCCTCGAATGGCACGGCCTTTGTGGACGTGATCTTGATGAGCTCAGCCGTTTCGAGGGCAGCCCACATCTGTGCCAGCAGGGGCACTTCGTACATGCTTCGGACTGTCGGCACGTCCGCCGCGCCGGCGGTGCCCGGGAGCGGGGCGCCGGCCCGCTTCGTGCCGCCCCTGGCGGCCACGCCGACGCAAGCGGCCGCCGCCTCGATGTCGCGCAAACGCAGCGCACCCGTTCCCGTGACGGGCCGCCCGTCTCCGATCCATTCAAGCAGCGCCGTGGCCCGTCGGACCAGCGGCAGACGGGACAATTCGTCCAGGGCCTCCTGCTCGGGCACGTCCGGCACGCCGATCACGCCGGCGCCGTCGTCCTCCTGCTGCCCGATGGCGTCAAGGAAGTCCAGTACGCCGGCCAGCTGTTCCGCGGTGCCGCTCCACCGGCCGGTATCGGACAGGAAGTCGATATAGGTGTAGATGGCACTGACGACGAATCCGGCATCCCCGGCCTCTGCCGTCCCGCCGGCAGAGGAGCCGGAACCAGCGGCGGCAACCACTTCGTCGGTGACGGCCACCGCCAGGGGAACCGGCTCGAAGACCGTCACGTCCGCAGCGGCTGTGCTGTCCATGTAGCGGCCCAGGACGCTCTCGACTTGCTTCAGGCATCCCAGCGCGATCGGGGCAGCGCCGGGCGAGCCGTCATCGAACCACTGAACGAAGGCCGGCGTGAGCGCGTCCAGGGCGCGGCCTACCCGGAACGTGCTCAAGGAAACGGAGTCATGGGCCGGGGAAACGGCACCGCTCTTGCCGGCCGGGCGCTTGCCTTTGTGCCGGTTCTTGCCGGTCTTGCCGTTCCTGCTCATGGTGCCCCCGCCTGATTGCGAAAATGATGATACGACGACGGTACTGACCCGGCGCGCGGCATGCCAGTTCTGCGCGTGGCTGAGGCAGGGCACACACCGCCCCGGGCGGTGCCCGGAACGCCGGGACGGCCCCGGCGCAGGCGCCGGAGCAAGGCTGACGATAGGCCGGCAACACTCCCGTGGTCAAGAAGATTGCCTACGAGAACTATCAGTTCTTCTGCAATCCATGCCTCAGTCCCAGCCCAGCGCCGGGCGCAGGTCACGGGAGATCGACTCGAGCAGCCGGAGGTTGAAATCCACGCCGAGCTGGTTGGGGACGGTGACCAGGAGCGTGTCCGCCGCGGCCACGGCCGCGTCCCGGGCCAGCTCCTCAACGAGACGGGCCGGTTCGCCGATGTAGCTGCGCCCGAAGCGGGCCAGTCCGCCGTCGAGGTAGCCCACCTGGTCCCGGGCATCGGCCTGGGCCCGCACCCCGAAGTACCGCCGTGATTCGTCGTCGATCAGGGGAATGATGCTGCGCGAGACGGACACCCGCGGCGCATGCCGGTGCCCTGCCTCTGCCCAGGCAGCCCGGAAGCCGGCGATCTGCTCGGCCTGCAACTGGTCGAAGGGCACCCCCGTGTCCTCTGTCAGCAGGGTGGAGGACATGAGGTTCATGCCCTCCTGCGCCGCCCACCGGGCACTGGCACGATTGCCGGCGCCCCACCAGATCCGCTCCGGAAGCGATGGTGACTGCGGCTGGATCGGGACGAGCCCCCGGTGTCCACTGAGCTGCGGGTTGGGCGCGGCAATGCCCGCACCGGAGATGGCCGCGCGGAAGCGCGCCGTGTGCCGGCGCGCCATGTCGGCGTCGGACTCGTCCCGGGCCGGCAGGTGCCCGAACGACTCATAACCGGCCTTCACCGTCTCGGGTGAGCCGCGGCTGACGCCCAGCTGCAGCCGGCCGCCGCTGATGAGGTCGACGGCGGCGGCCTCCTCCGCCATGTAAAGGGGGTTCTCGTAGCGCATGTCAATGACGCCGGTGCCGAGCTCAATGCGCGAGGTGCGGGCGGCAATCGCGGCGAGCAGCGGGAAGGGCGATGCCTGCTGTTCGGCAAAGTGATGCACCCGGAAGAACGCGCCGTCGACGCCGACTTCCTCCCCGGCCGCGGCCAGCTCCACCGCCTGCAGGAGGGCGTCCCGGGCCGATCGCACGCGGCTCCCGGGGACGTCGCCCCAGTGCCCAAAGGACAGAAACCCGATCCGTTTCATCCGAACCCCAACCTTGTCCAGAGGAAGCCTGGGCATCCCGCCGATGTGGTCACCCTATGCCGTCAGGCTGCGAGCCTCTATTCTCTTGCCATGAAAGATGGGGGCAGTATCCGGCACGGGAAATCCTGCCGCCGCGGGCGGGTGACCCATGAACACTGACAGCGCCCCACTCCCTGACAACTACGACACCTTTCTCGCGCGGCTGGATGCCGCCACTGCAAGCCTGAGCACGCGGGCGGCGTCGCTGGACAAGGCCCTCTCGGCCGTCTCCCTGCTCCTGGTGCCCTACGAATCCGCCGTCACCGAATGGGAGCAGCGCCGGCTCCACGTCGGCGGGCAGCTGGACCGCCACGCCAGGTCGCCGCAGAGCTACACCGCCCTGATCGAACTCCATGACGTGGCACGCAAGATGGAGTCCATGCTCCGCGGACGCGCCCAAGTCATCACGGACAAGCTGTCCCTGATGCTGGAGCGTCGCGAGGCCATCCACAGATCGCTGCAGGAACTTGAACTGAGCCGGGTGAAGCTGAATTCGTCCCGGATGCTCTCCCAGGACCGCGAAAAACTCGGCAGGATCTTTTCCGACCTCGCCGGCTCCAGCATCCCTGCGTCTCCGCTTCCGGACTCGGGCCTGCTGAGCGATCTGCAGGAAGCGCGTGAGGCGGTCATTCTGGCCGAAGCACTGATGGAACTGAAGGGGTACTAATCATGGCAAGTTCACAGCTCAACCAGCCCCGCAAGAACACCGTCGCCATCGTGCGCTGGTCCAGGAAGCCCGGCGATAACCCGGCGGCGAGATTCGTCGCACTAAGCCTCTTTGGGTTGATCCTGTGCCTGTTCCTGATGATCTTCCTGCCCTTCGTCAGAAATTGGGGCGGCGTCCTGCTGTTCACGATCGTCTTCCCCGCGCTGCTCACAGCGCACGCGGCGTCGGGCCGCCGCGAATTCATGCGCGGGCTCGTCAAGCGGGTGAACGACACCGTGGCCGAGGTGACCAACACCCCCGGCGACCAACTGTCGGTCAAGGAATTTCAACACCTGGTCAAGAGCGGCGAGCGGCGGCCGCTCCTGGTCGACGGGGTGCCGGGGTTGAACCTGCAGGTGCACCGGGTGGCAACGGCCCAGAAGGACGCCCCGTGGAAATGGCTTGCGGTCTTGACGGTCGTGCCTCCGGAGAACGGCACCGAAAGCTTTGACCGGCTGGTTGCGGCAGCTCTCAACGCCGGCCCCGTGTCTTCCTAAGGCGCGCCGCCTTACCTTGGCGGCGCCTTAAGCGCCATCGCCGATCCTCCGCCGCGCCTCACGGGCTCGGCGGCGGCGACCATGCCGCCGTCGGACAGGAACTCGATGGCGGTCGCGGCGCCGATCTCCGCCGCAGACGTGAACGCATCCCCCGACGGCGTGAACTGATGGCCGAAGGGCGCCAGCTGGCTGCCGTACGCGGCGATGAATTCAGGCTCGGCCGTGACCTTGGCCGTGTTGCGCTGTGAGGCGCGCGGCGCGGCGATCGCTCCGGAGATGGTCATGCCCAGGTCCACCCGGTTCAGGATCGTCTGCAGGACGGTGGTGATGATGGTCGACCCGCCCGGGGAGCCGAGGGCGAGGAACGGCTTGCCCTCCTTGAGGACAATGGTCGGCGACATGGACGAGCGCGGGCGTTTCCCCGGCTCGATCCGGTTCGGGTCAGCCGCGTTGTAGACGGTCGAAAAGTCGGTCAGTTCGTTGTTGAGCAGGAAGCCGCGGCCGGGGACCACCATGCCGGAGCCGCCGGTCTGTTCGATCGTGAGCGTGTAGTCGACGACGTTCCCCCACTTGTCCGCGACCGTCAGGTTGGTCGTCGAGATGTTCTCGGTGTCCTTCTCGTCGGCGGGCGCCACGGCGGCGGCCGGGCACGCGCCGTCGTACGATGACACGTCTCCCGGCGCCACGGGCTTTGCCGCGGCGTGCAACGGGTCGATCCGGCAGGCGCGCTCCTTGCCGAACAGGGGGTCGGTAAGCGCGGCGGGGACGCCGACAAACGCGGGGTCACCCACATACTTGCCCCGGTCCGCGAAGGCCAGCGCGCTCGCCTCGAGGTAGTGATGAAGGGCACCGGGCGTCGACATGCCTGACAGGTTGAACGGCGTCAGGATATTCAGGGCCTCGCCCACCGTGGTGCCGCCGCTGCTCGACGGCGCCATGCCGTAGACATCCAGGTCCCGGTAGTCCACATGCGTGGGCGCCTGGTCCAGGGCGCGGTATGCGGCGAGATCCGCCGTCGTCAGGTGGCCCGCCGGAACCGGAAGCGTTGTGCCGGCGGTCTTGGGCGGAGCCTGCACCGTGGCGGCGATCTCGGCCGCGAGCGGGCCGCCGTAGAAGCCGGCGGTGCCCTCCTTGGCGAGGAGCCTGTAGGTGGCGGCGAGGTCGTGGTTCTGGAAGACACTGCCGACGGCCGGAGCGTCACCGCCGGGGAGGAAGAGGTTCCTCGTGGAAGGGAAGGCCTCGAACCGGGACTTGTTGTCGAGCGTCTGCTGCCGGAATGTCTGGTCGACCACGAAGCCCCGTGTCGCCACTTTGATTGCCGGCTTGAGGGCGTCGCCCAGGCTGAGCGTGCCCCACCGGTCGAGGACGCGCTCCCAGGTGGCCGGCGTGCCGGGGACGCCGACGGAGACGCCGCTGGTGACGAGTTCGGGCGTGAAATTGTAGGGTTTGCCGGTCGCCGGGTCGATGAACGCGTCGTGCGGCATTGTTGCCGGCGCGGTCTCGCGGCCGTCGACCGTGCCCACCGTGCCGGTCTTCGCATCGTAAAACAGGAAGTAGCCCCCGCCGCCAATGCCGGCACTGTAAGGCTCGGTCACGCCCAGGGTCGCAGCTGCTGCGACGGCGGCATCGGCCGCGTTACCCCCCTTGCGGAGGACCTCTATCGCCGCGGCGGAGGCCTCCGGGTCCACTGTGCTCACCGCACCGCCGTACCCGGTGGCGGTCGGGGTCTTCTCGGTTTCCCGCGGGTCGGCGAACGCGGGGCTGGCAAACCCCGGGCCGGCGACGGCGCCGCCCGCCATGCTCAATGCCAGTGCGGCCGTGGCGGCCACCAGCCGGCTTGTCAAATGCGCCATACTCACTCCCGGGTATTCGTAATATGCGTTGACATTATTTGTCACGCTACTACGTCGAGGTGCGGCACTCAACGGTTTTTGCCGTCCCTGTTGGGTGCGGCTGCTGGGGATGGCCCGGGCCTTCCGCTGCCGACCCGGCCGCCAGGCCGGGCATCCGCGCCCGCGCTCCGGCTAATTTTGGCCGAAAGTCGTTCGCCGTTTGAATTGCTCGCGGTTCGTCCGGCCGGTGGCGTCAAAAATGTCAGACCCCCTTGCGAGACTGTGGGTATGGAAAGCAGGGCGGCGTTGAGTGCGGAGAGCGGTGAGGCGCTGGCGGCTGTCGCCGCGTCTGTTGCCGCGCTGGCTGCCCTTGCCGGCGGGGCCGCTTCGTCCGGTGCGGATGTCGATTCGGCCGGTGCTGCTGAGCCCGGGGTGGATCCGTTGCGGGATTTCGCGGACGGGTGCCTGGACGGGTTGGCGTTGGTGGCGCGGGTGGAGGCAGGGGTGGCGGCGTTGAAGGTGCGCCTGGCCGCCGATTACGTGCAGGCCGCCGGGTACCTGGCCGGCCCGGCGGCATCGGCGCGGGAGGCGACGACGCGGGAGATGGCCGTGGTCGCGGAGGTCGCGGGCGTCCTGACCGTGAGCGAACGGACCGCCGGAGCGTTGCTGTCGGACGCCCTCGCGCTGACGGGGTCGTTGCCGTTGACGCTGGCGGCGTTGCAGGCCGGGTCGGTGTCCTGGCAGCATGCCCGGATCATGGTTGATGAGGCGGCGAATCTGGACCTGGCGGGGGCGGCCGGGCTGGAGGCGCATTTCCTGGACCCCGCCGCGCCGGACCCGGCGCGGGGCTGCCCGGCCGGGGACCTGGCCCCGGGCCGGTTCCGGGCCAAGGCGCGCACCTGGCGGGAACGCCACCACCCGGAGAGCATCGAGGCCCGCCACGCCACGGGGGTGGCGGAGCGGCGGGTGGAGTTTGTCCCGGACCGGGACGGCATGGCCTGGCTCTCGGCCCGGCTCCCGGCCGATACTGCCGCGGGGATCTGGGAACGGACCACCGCCGCGGCCCGGGCGCTGCAGGGCCCGGGCGAGTCCCGGACCCTGGCCCAGCTCCGCGCCGACGTCACCGCCACCTGGCTCCTCACCACCAACCCCGGCACGGGCGGCGGGACGGGCGCGGGAAGCGATGCCGCCGTCCCCGCCGGCAACACTGGCGGCGATGGAATGACCCGGGCCGCCGGCGTAGGCGGCGCCGGCACCGGAAACGCGGGAGTCGCCGGTGCGGGCGGGTGCGGGGGTGTTCCGTCGCCGCGGGCGCAGGTCCTGGTCACG
>NZ_CP022314.1:1201628-1205194 GCF_003352915.1 Arthrobacter sp. PM3
CATCCTGAGCCAGGATCAAACTCTCCGTTGAAAAATAACAGACACAACCAGGAACCACGGGAAAACGCGGAACCAGGCTGCACAAAATTTGAAACCAGCTGAAAAACCAGACCCGACACGGGGTGACGGGCCCGGCAAAACAACCAATCCATAATAAATTGGTATCAACAAACTTGGCACACTATTGAGTTCTCAAACAACAGACACACCCGGCACCACCACAACCAGACCCACAGGCCCTACAGTCGCGGATCGCTCCGGAGCAACTTTTCAAACTTACCCGAGTCCGGACCACTTTGAAAACCCGCGTTCCCGCGACCCGCAAACCATCCAACCCGCCCCACCCCGACCCGGAGCGCACAAAACGCCGACCAGATCAGGTCTTGAAATTTAGGGGAGTGGCCGCCTCCGGTTCCCAGCATTTCCGCTGGTCTCCCTCGCGGCGACTTAGAAAACAATACACCCACCACGCCCCCACCGCAAACCCACCACCAAACCACCCCCCAAACCACCCCAACCCGCGGAAAACCGCGGAAAACCACGGCAAAACACCCCCACCGACCGCCAACCAAACCCCCCGGCGTCGAAAGTTAGGGCCGTTGTCTCCATCACATCCTGACGGTGCGGCGGCTAGCATCGGAGTGTGAGGGCATACCGCCGGCGCCAGAGAAGGGCTTTTCTCCATCGGGGTGCTTCCCGGCGGTTTGCCAAGGGCCGCCCGGAGGCCACAGGCCTGTCGCAAAGCGAGGTCGCCGCGCGGGTGGAGCGCGGACTCACCAACCGCGTTCCGGACACCACCAGCCGCAGCCTGTGGCAGATCTTTCGCGCCAACGTCTTCACACTCTTCAACGCGATCGTGGGGACGAGCTTCCTCCTGCTGCTGCTCCTGGGGCAATGGCGTGACGCCCTGTTCGGCCTCGCCGCCGTCGGCAACGCAGTGATCGGTGTGGTCGAAGAGTACCGCGCGAAGAAATCACTGGACCGGCTGGCCGTCCTCGACGCCCCGCGCGCACGGGTGCTACGCGAGGGCAAGATCCATGACATCGCCACGGCGGAAGTCGTCCGGGACGACGTCCTGGTCCTGCGCGCCGGCGATCAGGTGACGGCCGACGCCGTCGTGCTCTCGTCCGCCGGCCTCGAGGTGGACGAGTCGCTCCTTACCGGCGAAGCGGATCCCATTGACAAGGACAAGGGGGCGGAGGTGCTTTCCGGTTCGATCGTTGTCGGCGGCCATGGCAGGGCCAAGGTTGTCCGGGTGGGGACGGCCTCGTTTGCGAGCAAGCTGACCACGGATGCGCGGCGCTTCTCCCTGGTGAACTCCGAAATCCGCAACAGCCTCAACCGCGTACTGCGCTGGATCGCCTGGATCCTGCTGCCCGTGGCAATCCTGGTGGTGAACGGGGAGGTCCAGGCGCGGGGCGGCTGGCAGGCGGCCGTTTCCGCGGGCGATTGGACCGCCATCTTGGTGGGCCTCATTGCGAGCATGATCGCCGTGGTCCCGCTGGGGCTCGTGCTGCTCACGAGCGTGGCCTTCGCCGTGGGAGGACTTCGGCTGGCCGGCCACAACGTGCTCATCCAGGAACTCGCGGCCGTCGAAGGGCTGGCCCGCGTGGACATACTGTGCATGGACAAGACCGGAACCCTCACAGAGGGAGGGCTCGTCTTCGATGCCGTGCACCCGCTGGCGCCGGAGCCGGGATGGGAGCAGGTTCTTGCCTGGTTCGGCGCGGAGCCCGAGGCAAATGCCACAGCCCGCTGCCTGAGCACCGCTTTTGAGGACGACGGCGGACTTCAGGCGGTCTCGTCGGTTCCGTTTTCCTCCGCGCGGAAGTGGAGTGGAGTCAGCTTCAACGGGCGCACCACCGAGGCGCGAACATGGATTCTGGGGGCACCGGAAATGGTGCTGGTCCGGGATGACGACGGTGCCCTGGCCGACCCGCCGTCGAATCCGGAGTCCGACGGCGCCGGTCCGCGCCGGAGCGTTGACCTGAACGACGAAGACATACTGCGCAGGGCTGGCGACCTGGCCGCGACCGGCCTCCGGACACTGCTGCTGGCCCGCGGGGACCAGCTCCCGGGCGCGGGGAAACCGGAGCAGCTGCCCGCCTCGCTCCGCCCGGTAGCACTCCTGACCTTTCGGGAACAGCCCCGCTCCGATGCCCGGGACACACTTGAGTTCTTCCGCAACGAAGGCGTCGGGTTGAAGATCATATCCGGCGACGATCCGCGGACCGTAGCCGCCATTGCCCGGCGGGTCGGCCTGGACGTGGCCGAGGGCTTCGACGCACGCTCCCTGCCGGAAGATCCGCAGCACCTTGAAGAGGTGATGGAGGCCAACACCGTCTTTGGCCGTGTCACCCCCGCCCAGAAGCGGCAGATGGTCGAGGCACTGCAACGCCGCGGCCACACCGTGGCCATGACCGGCGACGGCGTCAACGACGCCCTCGCGCTGAAGACGGCGGACCTTGGCATTGCCATGGACTCCGCGGCGCCGGCAACCAAGGCGGTGTCGCGCCTGGTGTTGCTCGACGGCCGCTTCGACCGGCTTCCGGGGGTCCTTGCCGAGGGCCGCCAAGTGATCGCTAACATTGAGCGCGTTTCCAGTCTCTTCCTGAGCAAGACGGTCTACGCCACTGCCATCGCGGTGACCTTCGGGCTCCTGCAATGGGAGTTCCCCTTCCTTCCACGCCAGCTGTCGTTCACAGACGGCCTGACAATTGGCATCCCGGCCTTCTTCCTGGCGCTAATGCCGAACCCGCGCCGCTACCAGGCAGGATTCCTGCGCAGGTCGCTGTGGTTCTCCGGGCCCGCAGGACTGATCGTGACGGCCTCGCTGCTGACGCTAAATGCGCTGGCACCGCTGGCCGGCACGGCAACACCCGAACAGGTCAGCAGCGCTTCTGTGCTGACACTGTCCATGGTCGGGCTGTGGATCCTCTCGGCGGTGTCACGTCCCCTGAACGCAGGCCGGTTTGCTGTCTTGGTGGCCATGTGCGCCTCGCTGCTGATCTTGCTCAACCTGCCGCTCGCCCAAGACTTCTTCCTGCTTTCCAGACCGCCCAACGGGTTGCTGCTGGCCTCTGTAGTGTGCGGTGCCATAGGCGGCTGCGGGGTGGAGGTCTTGGCCCGGCTCCACGCCAGGTCGTTCCCCCGGAGGTGAGGGAGGGTCCGGTCCGGGGGTGCGGGTGGTGAGGGAGGGTGTGAATGGGTGGTGGGGGTGTTTAAATGCGGGAGGACCCCAACCTGGTGGTTGGGGTCCTCGACCTCAAATGATGTTCCGGCGGTGACCTACTCTCCCACACCCTCCCGGGTGCAGTACCATCGGCGCTGTGGGTCTTAGCTTCCGGGTTCGGAATGGGACCGGGCGTTTCCCCCACGCTATGACCGCCGTAACCCTGTGTCCGCCACCGGCCCGGCCCTTTGTGGGGGCGGGGGTGGGGAAAACTTTGTGGTTACAACACGCTGCACCTGTAGTTATAGCTGGTGGTGCAGTTGTGGTGTTATTCAGTTGTTGGTTCTCAAGCAACGGGTTTGTTGGTTGGGAACCACATAGTGGACGCAAGCAG